>JAPVXR010000015.1:7500-105910 GCA_027214385.1 Cryomorphaceae bacterium 1068
TAATTTATCATTTCACTGGTGCAGTTGGTGGTTCTTCTCCAAAAGGAGGACTATTACTCGCCGATGATGACTTGTTATATGGTACTGCCCAATTTGGTGGAAGCTTGAGCCAAGGAACTATTTTTAGCATTAACCCTATCGGAAATGTTTTTAATGTTGTTTATGAGTTGAACAACACATCATCAGACGGACGCTATCCGGTTGGTCGTTTGATTCAAACCGACTCGGGTTTGCTTCTAGGGACATGTTCGGAAGGAGGAACTTCAGGAACCGGAACAATATTCTCTTGCTCAACTGCGGGAGTATTTACCAGGCTTCATAGCCTTTCTGCTTCATCAAACGGAGGATTTCCCAAAACGGGTCTCACCGATGGTGAGGATGGATTTTATTATGGTGTAACAGAATTCGGCGCAGCCAATGGATTTGGATCATTATATAGAATTGAGGAAACAGGAAGTTTCGCCAAACTCAGAGATATGCAATACACCGAGGATGGAAGCAATCCCGTTGGTGGTCTGACACTTCTTGAAAGTGGAGATCTTGTGGGGACAACTACTTCAGGCGGAGCGAACAACTTTGGAACTGTATTTAGCTACAATGAATCAGGACTAGAAAAAATCCATGATTTCAGCTTACCTCTGGGAGGCTCAGGTCCAAATGGGTCAATTATTTCCGGTACTGACTTCTATGGTGTTACCTCATCTGGTGGTCTTTTCAATACAGGTGTATTCTACACTAACGGACTGAACGGGGAAAGAACTAAAATCTACGACTTTAATGGACCTCTGGATGGCCAAGATCCAAATGGCGAGATCATTGAAGTTGAAAGCGGGGTTTTTTATGGCACCTTGAGGTTTGGAGGTCCTAATTCTGCAGGAACCGTTTACAGCCTGACTGAAAACGGCGAGTTTGAACTGATTCATGCTTTTGATGGCAACAATGGCGGCCAATTTCCCTACTCAGGATTAGTAGCCCACACTGACGGAAACTTCTATGGAACTACCATAAACGGAGGAAGTAATGGCGATGGGGTTATCTATCGTATTACATCTGAGGGTACTTTTGAGAAGCTATATGACCTATTCGGATTCTTTGACGGCGGAAGCCCTGAGGCAGGATTGGTTGAAGGTGCCGATGGACTTCTATATGGTCTGACTACAGAGGGCGGAAACTTCAACGGAGGTACACTCTTTCAATTCAATCCTGAGAGCTTATCCTTTGGTGTAGTCCACCAATTCAATACTTCCCTGCACGGAAATGCGCCGATCGGCAACCTTTTACTTCACTCAGATGGCAGCTTCTATGGAACTACCACTGAAAACGGACCGGAGGAAGGAACACTTTTCCGCTACAACTTAGATACAGGGTTTGAAGTACTTCACTCTTTCAACCCTACTGCTGACGGCTTTATGCCTGAAGGAGCTTTGGCTGAAGATGAAGTAGGAACCGTTTACGGGTTTTGCACCCAAGGTGGCGGCCTAAACGGCGGTACTGCCTTCAAGTATTCAGAGAGCAACGGATTTGAGAAAATCTATGATTTCTCTTCAGGCGATAGCCGCAATCCAACGGGCACCCCCGTACTCTTCTTTCCTGAATGCCTGGACAACTCAGGGTGTGTGGCTTCCGAACCATGTTCCGTTGGAGTATGCAACTTTGGTATTTGCGACGAAGTGGCCATCAATCCTCAATTCAGCACCATTCAATTAGGAATATGCGAAACAGGCCTTGACTTATTTGACATGGAAATTGCGCTGAATATAGACATAAGTCCGGGAGGAGTACTAACTATTGCGGGCAATGACTTCGATCTGGATGAAGGTATAACCTCCTACGTGCTTGAAATTATTGGGCTTCCTGCAGATGCAAACGCAATCGATTTGAGTTATGAATTCGAAGCCACGGGCTGCACAGGCCAAACAGGAAATCTAGGTACGGCGCCGATTCCATGCCCACCCATTGAAACCACATTCCGCGTTGATGCGAGCAATATTGACGTTGATCTTGACGGAATGCACGTTGGCGGAAACTTCCAAGGCTGGACTCCTTCTGAGAACCCAATGACTGAGGTTGAACCGAACATCTGGGAAATTACCATTGAGGTAGGTTCAGGAGAATATGAATTCAACTTTTTTAACGGGTCGAGCCTTTTTGATGGTGAATACGTGGTCGGCGATTGTGCCTCAAGTGGTAAAAGGGCATTAAGCGTTGGCAGTGAAAGTCAAGTCATAGAATTTTGCTGGGAAGAGTGTTTTTACGACTGTAACTTTTTGGGTACTCATGAAGACAAAGCGCTCAGCTTTAAATTGTACCCCAACCCTATCGAAAGAGGAAATGATTTGATTATCAATGCTCCTTCAGTAGATGGCAACTGGAATTACTTCATCGTCGATATTACCGGTAGAATGGTCAAATCAGGCAATTTAAATGGTAGCAACCGAGTAAATAGTAGTGAGTTCGCTTCGGGGATGTATCACATCTATTTAAGAAGCGGAGTATCCTATACGAAAGCGGAAAAGTTCATCGTTCGCTAACGAAAATACTGAGACAAAAAAATAGGCGCACCCAAATGGATGCGCCTATTTTTATGAATAAGAAGTTCTAGTTCTTTAGTTTCTCCACTGCTTTGAGCGCCTCCTCATAATTAGGCTCGACAGTAATATCATCAGTAATCTGAGTATAAGTGATTTTGTTGTCTTTATCTACTACAAAGACTACCCTTGAGCTCAACCCTTTGAGAGGTCCGTCAGTCATAAGGGTTTTATACTCATCTGTGAAGTTTCCTCTGAAATCTGAGGCAATTTTCACGTTTTCAATTCCTTCTGCTGCGCAAAATCTTTTCATGGCAAATGGCAAATCCTTTGACACAATCAAGCCCGTTACATCTGCATGGCCGCTCAGTTCTTTATTAAAACGCTTCGCTTCAAGCTGACAGATTCCTGTATCGAGACTAGGCACTGCCACAATCACTTTGATTTTGTCTCCGTGGTCGTATAGCGATTCTTCTGATAAATCTTCTTTCACGTAGGTAAAGTTCGGAGCTGTATGTCCGGCTTCAGGAACATCTCCCAGTAAATGCACTGGATTTCCTTTAAATTTTGTCTGGTTCATGGATTAAAATTTTTTCTTGTTTAAGAAGTAACACTTGAATTGAGCTTTCGTTCGAGGCTATTCAAATAAACATCAGAGGCATCATCAATAAATCCGAAATGAGAATCGTCAATCACCATTTTTCCTCGGGTCACATGACCCAACAGCGTAAATGGAACCTTGGTCTTTCTCATGGCCTCGATGAAGTCATCTTCAAAATCAGGATCCAAGGTCACAATGATTCTGCCTTGAGCCTCCCCGAAAAGGAAAGCGTCCAAACGAACATCGGCATCTGCAGTGACATCAAAGCCAAAACCTCGGTGTATACCCATTTCCACAAGAGTCGTAAATAAGCCTCCATCGGAAACGTCATGCGCCGCATTGATCAAAGCATCATCGATAAGACTAAGTGTGGCAGCTTGTACCTCGAGCTCCCGCTCCATATCGAAATGAGGAGCCGGTGATCTCTTCACGCCTCTCAAGGTGTGTAAGTACTCACTTGCTGCCAGGTCGTTTTGGCTTTCGCCAATTAAGAAAATCAAATCACCCTTTTCTTTAAAATCAAGGGTCATGACTCTATTCACGTTATCTATCAAGCCGATCATACCTATGGTAGGCGTTGGGAAAACAGGAACAGCTTCCGCACTTTCGCTTACCGTCTGGTTGTAGAAACTCACATTTCCTCCCGTTACGGGCGTATTAAAGCTCTCACAAGCTGCACTCATTCCTTTTATAGCCATTACAAATTGCCAGTAGGCTTCAGGATTGTACGGGTTCCCAAAGTTGAGACAGTTTGTAATTGCCGAAGGCTTTCCTCCCGAACAAACAATGTTTCGAGCAGCTTCAGCCACAGCAATCGATGTTCCCGTTTTGGGATCATTGTGAACGTAACGAGCATTGCAATCTACCGTCATGGCAATTCCCTTACCCGTTCCTTTTATATTGGCAACACCTGCATCAGACGGTCCATTGGTAGTCATATTTCGTGTTCCGACCATCGTATCGTATTGCTCGTAAACCCATCTCTTAGATGCTATATTCGGCAATGAGATCAGCTTCATAGCTACTTCAGGGTAGTTATCCGGCTCTGAAATTTTGTCAATGTCAAACTTCTGATTTTCGGCAAAGTAGGCCGGCTCTTTGTACTCTCGATCATAAACAGGCGCTCCGCCACCAAGAACCAAATCGTGCGCAGGAACAGTTGCAACCATTTCTCCGTGCATGTAGTATTCAAGCTGACCTCCTTCGGTTACTTCACCAATCTCTACCGCATTCAGGTCCCACTTTTCGAAAATGTCTTCAACGATTTTTTCTTTGCCTTTGTGAACCACCACGAGCATTCGCTCTTGTGATTCTGATAGCAATATTTCAAATGGCAACATACCCTCTTGACGAGTTGGTACTTTGTCCAAATCGATTTTCATTCCAAAACCGCCATCGGCGCTCATCTCGCTAGTGGAGCAAGTAATCCCTGCAGCACCCATGTCTTGCATTCCCACTACGGCATCAGTTTCAGCCAATTCAAGAGTCGCTTCGAGAAGCAATTTTTCCTGAAAAGGGTCACCCACTTGAACGGATGGCAAGTCATCTGCCGAATCGTCGCTTATATCTTTTGAAGCAAAAGAAGCTCCATTAATTCCGTCTTTTCCAGTAGCGGAACCCACGATGTAAACAGGGTTTCCAACTCCTGAAGAAGTTGCGCTAATTGTCTTGTCAACATCAACAATACCAACACTCATCGCATTCACCAATGGATTCGTATTGTAGCTTTCATCAAAGAAAACCTCACCGCCAAGTACGGGTATCCCGAAAGCATTTCCGTAATCGCCTATTCCTTTTACAACTCCACGCAGCAACCACTTGGTGTGTTCATTTTCAATCGGGCCAAAACGAAGGCTATTCAACTGGGCTATCGGGCGGGCTCCCATAGTGAAAATATCGCGATTGATCCCTCCTACCCCTGTTGCTGCACCTTGATAAGGCTCGATGGCCGAAGGGTGATTGTGCGATTCTATTTTGAAAGCACAAGCCAACCCGCCGCCTATATCTACCAAACCGGCGTTCTCCTCTCCTGCTTCTACAAGCAAGTGATCTCCCTTCTTGGGTAGCGTTTTCAGCCATTTAATACTGTTCTTGTATGAACAGTGCTCTGACCACATGATGCCGAATATGCTCAGCTCAGTAAAATTGGGCGTGCGACCCAAAACTTCTTTGATCTTATCAAACTCCGACTCGAGCAATCCCAAACTCTTGGCTTGCTCTAAGGTTACTTCATCGTGAAGGGCGGTTTCCATAGGTGTGATTTCAGTGAAAATGAAGAGTCAAAAGTAGTGAATTTGAAAGGAAAGAAACCGACGTAATGCAAGGCTTTTGATAAATAAATCATTCAGCAAGCTGACTTGACTCGAGTATCAATTAGAGAATAAACTCCCACTTAAATTAAACCCATTATTTTTGGACTAAAAAGAAATTGGCAGGTCTCCTCTTTATCATCTACGCAGCTATTTTCTCCTTTCTTATCCTGAAATGGAAATTCTTCAATGTACATGGAATTTCCAGGAGATACCTCTTGCTGGCTTTTGCCCTAAAGCTTTGTTTTGGGTTCCTGTTGGGCTGGATATACACAGATCATTATACCGATCGCAAGACGGGAGACACCTACCGATTTTTTGATGATGCTCAAATCATTTATGAATCAGTTGATGATGGCTTGGATGTTTACCTCAAACTACTAACCGGAATTGGGATGGAAGAAGACGAAGTGGCCATGAAATACTACCATAGGATGACTCATATGGAACGGTCCTATTCTGAGGCTTTCTTCAACGACAATCAAACCATCATTCGAGCCAACGCGCTGATCATGCCCTTTTCGAGGGGAAATTACCATGTCCATATTGCATTTTGGTGTTTTGTTTCTATGATTGGCCTTACGGCAATACTCAAAGTGTTGACACGCTATTTCCCAAGAAAGAGAATTGCTATGTTCACAGCAGTTTTCTTACTGCCTACTGTTCTCTTCTGGGGATCAGGAGTTCTTAAAGAACCCATTCTACTTCTTGGATTAGGACTATTCTTCAGAGGGATTATGCGCTTTGCCTATGGCGAATTCAAACCCCAAAATGCTCTGGGTTTTCTATTGGGAATTGTTTTTCTGGTTATCACCAAAGGCTACGTATTGTTTGCCTTGATTCCTGCATCTGCCGGATTGCTTTTGGCTCGAGCATTTCCCAATCGCAACTTCTGGCTCATGTTTGGGATTCCACATCTCGTGCTGCTACTTCTGGTTTTTTTGGGTCCCTTGATCAACCCGACTTTGGACTTTGCGCAACAGATGAATTTAAAGCAAGCGGCATTCTTTAATGTAGCAGCAGAATCAGACTCGGGTTCATTGTTGGAGTTGCCATCTATTGATCATTCGTCTGATCTACTCTTGAATGCGCCAAATGCTTTGCACGTAACTTATCTCAGGCCTTGGCCATGGGAATGGACCAACTTTCTTTACATTCCTGCAGCTCTGGAAAATCTCTTCCTTTTCATTGCTCTCGGATTGATGCTCTGGAATTTCAGAAGACCATACGGATTGGCTGTGCCCATTTTCGCCTTCGGGTTAAGTGCAGTCTTGGTTTTGGGTGTCCTTATTGGAGAAGTCGTACCCGTTCTGGGAGCAGTGGTACGCTATAAGATGCCCGTGCTAATTTTCCTTTTTGTAATCATTTTTGCGCTCACAGATCATGTCATGCTCCAGCGCCGATTTCCTATTCTTAGAAAAAAATTGAAAAAATTATGAGAACAGCACTCGTAACAGGAGCCACTGCCGGCTTTGGAAAAGCAATCGCAGAATCTTTGGCAAAAGCCGGATACCGACTAATCATTACGGGTCGCCGCGCTGAGAGACTTGATCAACTCTGCGAAGAATTAAGTCCTTTGACAAAAGTCCTGACCATGCCTTTTGATGTAAGGAACGAAACCGAAGTGAATGCCGCATTTGAAAAGCTTCCCGATGGTTGGAAAAACATTGACGTTTTAATAAACAATGCAGGATTGGCGCTGGGAAAAGCTCACTTAGAAGGTGGCCTCACTGCAGACTGGGATCAAATGATGGACACCAATGTGAAAGGCCTACTTTATGTTACCAAAGCGGCGATGCCATTACTGAAGAATTCCAAGAACGGGCACATACTAAACATCGGATCGATCGCGGGAACAGAAGTTTACCCCGGCGGAAATGCTTATTGTGCTTCTAAGCATGCTGTGAACGCATTGTCAAAGGCGATGAGAATCGAATTGTTGCCTCTCGCAATCAGAGTAAGTCAGATAAGGCCGGGTTTAGCTGACACCGAATTCTCCGTAGTGCGCTACAAAGGTGACAAAGAAAAGGCCGACGAAGTTTACAAGGGGTTTGACGCTTTGAAGGCAGAAGACATCGCCCGAGCTGCGCTTTTTATTCTTGAGTCCCCTCGCCATGTCTGCATCAACGATTTAGAAATAACACCAACTGCGCAAGCCAATGCCTATCTCCTTGAAAAGAATCGTTAACCTCAGCCTCCTTGTCATTTTGCTCTCCGGTTGCTTCAAATCGGAAGAAGCAGACTTAGTGGTTCACAATGCGTTAATTTATAGTGTGGACGAACAATTTTCCACCTATCAAGCCATGGCTATTAAAGATGGCAAGATCATCGAACTTGGTCCCGAAAGAGAAATATTAAACCGCTATCGCGCAAAGGAAACGTATGATGCCCAAACGAGATTTGTCTATCCTGGGTTCTACGATGCTCATTCACATTTCTTGGGTTACTCTAGAAATCAGGGAGAAATCAACCTATTCGGAGCAAAATCTTTTGACGAAGTAGTGGAGCGAATTCAAAAATTCGTTGCCAAATCTGATCGCGAATGGATCGTAGGTCGAGGTTGGGACCACAACAAGTGGGAAGTGAAAGAATTTCCAAACAAGGCATTGCTCGATAGCCTGTTTCCAAATCGGCCCGTCCATTTGACACGAGTAGATGGACACGCCGTGTTGGTAAACTCTGAGGCTTTAAGACGTTCACAAATAGACAACACCACACAAATAGAAGGTGGATTAATCGAAAAGGATGAAAATGGCGAATTGACGGGTATTCTTCTCGACCGGGCTGAAGAATACGCAGGCGAAGCCATTACTCCAATGAGTGTTGACCTTCAAGCCAAACTGATCGCAGAAACTGAAAAAGAATGTTTCGCTGAGGGCTTGACTTCAGTAACAGATGCAGGGCTGTCTGTGAGTGACATCAATTTCTTGGACAGTTTGCAAAAAACAGGTGATGTGAGTATTCGGGTTTACGCCATGTTAAGGCAAAACGAAGAAGCATTTGAATTCATGCGTAATGGCCCACTCAAAACGGAAAATCTTCATGTGAGTTCAGTGAAAATATACGCGGACGGAGCGCTGGGTTCGAGAGGAGCTTTGTTAAAACAACCCTATTCCGACGATTCTGAAAATATCGGTCTCAGGCTCGTATCCGATTCTACCCTACAAAAGTATGCTTCGGCAGCTTTAGAAAATGGCTTTCAGGTTTGTACACACTGTATCGGCGATTCGGCAAATGCATTTGTTCTGGAAGTTTACGCTGAAACCCTAGAGGGAATAAATGACCTCCGATGGCGAATAGAGCACGCTCAAGTCGTTTCACCCGAAGACTTACACTATTACAAAGATTTTGGAATCATTGCTTCAGTTCAACCCACTCATGCCTCATCCGACAAGGGCTGGGCAGAAGACAGATTGGGCCCTGACAGGATTGCACATGCGTATGCGTTCAACACATTGAAAAATCAGTTGGGTTGGATCCCTCTGGGCACTGATTTCCCGGCTGAGCCGATGTCGCCAATTTCTACCTTCTATGCGGCTGTTTTCCGAAAAAGCCCCGATGGAACAGACGAAGCTCCTTTTCAGCCCGAGGAGGCACTCTCCCGCGAAGACGCCCTGAGAGGAATAACCTTCTGGCCTGCATTGGCCTCTTTCGAAGAACAAGAAAAAGGGAGTTTGGAACCGAACAAAATCGCAGATTTCGTTGTGATGGACACTGATCTCATTCGCTCATCGGAAGAACGTGTTCTCACCTCGAAGGTAATTGCCACCTTTCTTTCAGGAAAACGGGTGCATTAGACTAATCCATCCGACAGACACTTAGACTGATCCATTAACGGAAACGTGTCATTCGTACACCCATTTGAAATAATCCTTATTTTGGAGCCTTAAATTTTGATGTAAATGGAGCTTAAAGCAGATAAAACGAGGCTATTCGATTTCTACGATTTTCAACTAGAGCACTTCCCTCAAGAAGTTGCTATCGCTGATAAAGTGAATGGAAAATGGGTAACACTTTCTACCCAAGGAGTAATTGACGCTGCAAATGCTTTAAGCACGGGCCTGTTAGAAAAAGGTATTAAGCCGGGAGATAAAATTGCTATCATTTCCAACAATCGCTCTGAGTGGGTGATCACCGATTTAGCCATCCTCCAAATCGGTGCTATCAATGTCCCGGTTTATCCCACCATTGGCGATGACGGCTATGCTTTCATTTTTAATGATTCGGAAGTAAAGATTGTTTTTGTCTCAGACGACGAGCTCTTGGCAAAAGCCAAATTGGCAAAAGAAAAGTCTCCTACGGTGGAGGAGATCTACACGTTTGATACTATTTCTGGAGCAAAACATTGGAAGAAACTTCAGAGTCAGAAAGCTGATTTGGACCAAATCAAGACACTTCGAGATGGGGTCAAAGCCGAAGACTTAGCAACATTGATCTACACCTCAGGTACTACAGGAACACCGAAAGGTGTGATGCTTTCACATAAGAATGTAGCGAGCAATGCCATAGCTAGTAAGAAGAGGCTTCCCGTAAATACGGATGCCAATGGTGTCAGCTTTCTTCCGCTCTGCCACATCTATGAGCGCATGATCATTTACCTCTATGCTTACACAGGAGTGTCGCTCTATTTTGCCGAATCTATGGAAACTATAGGGGACGATATCCGCGATGTTCAACCACAAGTATTTACCGCTGTCCCTCGACTACTCGAAAAAGTATACGATAAGATCATTGACAAAGGGGCTGCGCTGACAGGGATCAAAAAAGCCTTATTCTTTTGGGCTGTGAGTGTTGGTGATCAGTATGAACCTTACGGCGCAAACGGTCCGATCTATGAGATCAAACTTAAAATAGCCCGAAAACTGATTTTCAGTAAATGGCAGGAAGCCCTCGGCGGAAATGTGCGGGCCGTAGCGAGCGGAAGTGCTGCTTTGAACCCTAAATTGGCAAGAATCTTTAACGCAGCGAATATTCCCGTGCTGGAAGGTTATGGTCTTACTGAGACTTCGCCTGTGATCAGCGTCAATGAACTTGACAATAACGGACTGAAATTCGGGACTACGGGTCGTCCGATTGATGACGTACATGTAAAAATAGCGGAGGATGGAGAAATTTTAGCCAAAGGCCCGAACGTGATGATGGGCTATTACAAACGACAGGATTTAACGGACGAGGTTATTAAGGATGGTTGGTTTCATACAGGAGATATAGGTGAGTTAGTAGATGGCGAATTCCTTAAAATTACGGATCGTAAGAAAGAGATTTTCAAGACTTCGGGAGGAAAGTACATCGCTCCTCAGTTGATGGAAAACAAGTTTAAGGAGAGCCGATTCATCGAGCAGATCATCGTCATAGGTGAATACCAAAAGCACCCTTCAGCCCTAGTTGTCCCTACTTTTGAATTTCTTGAGGAATGGTGCAAGCGAAAGAACATAGACTGCTCGTCACGAGAAAAAATGCTCTCCGATCAACGAGTTATTGATCGCTTTCAAGAAGAGATAGATCATTACAATGCCCCTTTTGGTAAATGGGAGCAGATCAAGAAATTTGAACTCTTGCCCGAGGAATTCACCGTTGAGAACAGCATGGTGACCCCTACCCTAAAGCTCAAGCGCAAGATCATTCATGCCAAATACGAATCTCTTATCGAGAAAATATATAGCTAAGATTCAGCCTTGAAATTTTCTTTACCTACCCCTCTATTTCGGGGTTTTTCTTTACGACCTTTGCCCAACATTTAAAGCCTTAGAGCTGTTTTTAGATTGAAAAAGTTCAAACTATGAAAACCAGAAGTTGGGTACTTACCCTCATTATTTTTGTTGCCATTCTAATAGGTGGCATGGTACTGGCCTACCCCTTGCTCAAAAGTGAGAAAAAACTGAAGGTTTACCAACCTGCGGATGTCAATCCCAAATTGGTAGATAAGTCCAAACAAAAGGTACAAAAAGACCATGCGGTGGCCGACTTCAAGCTAGTCAATCAACTTGGCGATACGATTACTCAAGCTGATTTTGAAAACAAGATCTATGTAGCAGATTTCTTCTTTGCGACTTGCCCTTCTATTTGTCCGATTATGAGCCGAAATATTTCAGTGCTTCAAGAAGAATTTGCCGATCGTCCTGAAGTTATGTTCTTATCGCATTCGGTCACTCCGGATATAGATAGCGTGGCAGCTCTGTACGAATATGGAGAACTCTATGATACTAACCCTGAAAGATGGATGTTAACTACAGGAGACAAAAAGCACATTTACGAGCTTGCGCGAAAAAGCTATTTCGCCGTGCTAGACGAAGGCGACGGAGGCAAACAAGACTTCATTCACACCGAAAATTTTATCCTAGTAGACACCGATCGGAGATTGCGCGGATTTTACGATGGTACCAGCGAAGCGGATATGCTTCGATTGGCAGACGAGATTGAGATTTTGTTGGAAGAAGAGTTTTCTGAAGAGTAGGAAATTATAAATGTCGTATGAAGTACAAAGTATTATGTACAAAGATTACATGACGTAAACAGATCATTGGAAAGTCGCCATCTTTGCGCTCGAAAAACCATTAAGAATACCTTACCATCTTTATACTTTGTACTTAATACTTCTGCATGAACCTCCTCTCCGTCGAAAACCTTTCCAAGCGCTATGGCCCTAAGCTACTGTTCGAGAACTTCTCATTTGGCATGGCTAAAGGCGAGAAAGTGGCCATCGTAGCTCCGAATGGATCGGGAAAGACGACGCTACTCAGAGCCATCGCAGGGGTAGAACCGGCCGACTCAGGCGAGATTACGTTTAGAAGTGGAATACGAGTGGGGTATTTACCACAAGAGCCTGAATTTGCTGAAGGCCTTAGTTTGACAGATGCCATTATGGTGTCTGACAACCCGATGACGGGCGCCATTAAAAAGTACGAGAAGGCCATCCAAAATCCCGACGATGGAGATGCTTTACAGCAGGCTATGGAGGAAATGGATCATACCAACGCCTGGGATTTCGAGGCACGCGTGCGGGAAGTGCTAGGGCAATTGGGAATCGAGAATACCGACATGCGGATCGACACGGCATCTGGAGGTCAGCGCAAAAGAGCTGCCTTGGCTCGTGTTCTCTTGGAAGAGCCCGAGTTCATCATTATGGATGAGCCTACTAACCACTTAGATCTTGACACCATTGAGTGGCTGGAGAAATGGCTCGCATCGGGAAATTTCACATTATTGATGGTCACGCACGACCGTTATTTCTTGGACCGCGTTTGTTCCGACATTTTGGAAATCGATCGCGGCGAATTGGTGAGATACACGGGTAACTACACCTACTTCCTGGAAAAGAAAGCAGAGCGTGAAGCAAGCCTTGCAAGTAGTGTGGGAAAGGCCAAAAACCTTATGCGCACTGAATTGGAGTGGATCAGACGTCAACCCAAAGCGCGTGGAACGAAATCCAAATCAAGGGTCGATGCTTTTGAAGGAATCAAAGCACAGGCTACGATCCGCACCGACAAGAGTAGCGTTGAACTAGGCGTAAAAACCGAACGGCTCGGCTCGAAGATCGTCGAGTTCCACAAGGTTTCTAAATCTTTCGGCGACCTGAAGATTACCGATCATCTTGACTACAACTTCCAGCGAAAAGAAAAGCTGGGCGTAGTCGGAAAAAACGGAACGGGGAAAACCACTTTCGTGAAAATGCTCTTGGGTGAGCTAGAGCCCGATCAAGGAAAAATCGTTCAGGGAGAAACGGTGAAGTTTGGTCATTACGATCAAATCGGACTGACAGGTGCCGATCAAAAAAGGGTAATCGAAGTAGTAACAGACATTGCCGATATCATCGAATTGCACAAAGGACAAAAGCTTTCTGCCACGCAAATGCTCGAGCGATTTCTCTTTGCAAGAGACAAGCATTGGCAGCTCGTTGCTACCTTGAGCGGAGGAGAAAAAAGAAGGCTCTATTTACTCACAGTCTTAATGTCCAACCCAAATTTTTTGGTGCTCGATGAGCCTACAAATGACTTAGATATAGACACCCTTCAGGTTTTGGAGGATTACCTTCAGACTTATGACGGCTGTCTGGTTGTGGTTTCTCACGACCGATTCTTTATGGACAAGGTAGTCGATCATCTTTTCGTTTTTGAAGGTCAGGGAGAAATCAGAGATTTCCCGGGGAACTATACCCAATACCGAGAGAAGAAGAGAGTAGAAGACAAAACCTCTACAAAAGAAATAGCAGCCGAGAAAAAACAATTCGAGTCTTCAGAACCCGAGAAAAAAGCGAAAACCAAACTCACTTACGGTGAGCGCCTCGAATTTGAAAAGCTGGAAAAGAGCATTGAGAAATTGGAGGAGAAAAAAGCAAAGCTTGCAGAGCTTCTCTCATCAACCAACGACAACGAAGAGTTAATGAAAATCTCAGCTGAGCTCGAAGCAGTAGTCAAAGAATGTGATGCTCAGAATGATCGCTGGTTGGAGTTAGCGGAATGGGCGGAATAAATTTATTCATCTAAGCTCGATTGTCGCAACGTACCGAGTACCAAATAAAAGATAAGTTCTATTCAGCAGTTTTACTCAGTTTGATGGAGCCATTATACGTATCCGTCTTCAGAGTAGCAATGTAAAGGCCTGATGAAAGATTTGTTCCATCGAGCAAAAAACTATGGCTGCCTGGATTCTGATTTCCTAAACGTAAATGCTCAACCTGCTTGCCCGTTAGGTCGAAGATGATGATCTCTACATCAGATTTATCCGGTAGTTGATAGTTCAACCTCGTTTGGTTCGAAAAGGGATTGGGATAGTTGGCTTCAAGACCGTAACCTTCCTGGAAAGGATTAGTCGTACCCAAGGTCATCAGCGGACCGTTGAATCCGGCGCTGACTATTGCAACCTCGCCGGAGTTGCTTGGATTTTCATCCGCACACTCCAAAAGCACGCTTGCACCACTTAGAGTCAGATATTGATAATCCACATAATTTCCCTCTTGACTGGAGTTAGTGCTAATTCGAATTCTGAGAGCATCTTCACTCGTCCCGTCAGGCAGTATCAAAGTTCCAAAAGCATCAACAAAATAGGCTATTTCCAATTGCTCTATGGACCCTACATCGCCTCCTTGAATTGGTGTTCGAGTAGAAGACGACTCCCACTCTGTTCCAAAATTTAATGGGTAAGAAATATCCCTCAAAACAGGTGAGTAATACTCAAATTCCGCATCAGAAAAGCCCGAGATCTCAGTTACAATCCCACTCAAATCAAATCCTTGATCGTTTACATAGTAGTGAAAACTGGTGAAGGTAAATTCTGTTGTTTCAAAAACAGTTCTGAAACAAATATTCGCCTCAGAGAAGTCAACCCCATAAAGAGTATTCTCAGGAGAAAGGCCAGTTTGAACGAAGGTTTCATCGAATGTTAGTCCTGAAAAATCAAACACATTTCCACCTCCGGGCTCACCAATATCAACTGTTTGTTCTGCATAATCATAGTATACATTCGTAGTGTTGCCATCAGAAAAAACAGCAGTTAAATCCTCGGCCTCGATGGTAATCTGAGAAAAAGAAATCGAGGCAATAAAAAGCGACGTAAAAAGAAGAGATAGGTTTTTCATTAAGAGCGATAGTTTGGTAAGTTTCCAAATGTAGATAATTATTTGGCAAAGAGCTTTTAGCATCGATCTACCAATTACTCTAGTTATATTTAAAGGCCGGCGAATGACACACACTCAAAAACTCCTGTTTCTTCTGTTTCTTATAGTTGAAAGTATGACGCATGCTCAAGAGGCTAGAGTCATCAAAGTCCCGATCATCATCGAGAATAACCTGATCAGTGTGATACTTGCTGTTCAAAAAACGGATACGCTCTTGCTATACACTGACACAGGAGGCAAAAACTACTTGTACAGAAGCGGACTAAAAAAACTCGGACTGAAAAAGAGCAAGTCTAATCTATGGAGTCCTGAGATTGCTAAGATTTTCCGCTCTTCGAACATTCCCCTTCCCTTTGAAAAGCAGTTGAATTTCATAAAAGATCCAAAGGCCTCCGAAGACGGAATGCTCGGGCGAGAATGGTTTGCCCGAAGGGCTTGGCTCTTTGATTACGAAAGTGAAACATTGAGTCTTGCAAATTTTACACAACAAGAGACTGAAGCGGAAGAAAAAATTCCATTGGGTTTCAAAAAGGATAGCCTCGGAAACCATACAGACCACTTGCCGCGAATAGAAGTTTTCATTGATAATGACACACTGTCTTTTCTCTTTGACACCGGGGCACAAGCCTTTCTTTCGGATGAAGCTCAAGCGTATTTTCAATGCACTGAAAAAGTGGCTACAAGCTTTATCAATGCTACCTATTTTGAGAAATGGAAAGCTGCACATCCCGATTGGATGATTCTAAAAGGCGGAGATCAATCCTTTGGAAAGAGTGCGGATATAATCGTAGCGCCTCACGTACAGATTGGCAGTCGATCTATCGGTCCTGTGGCTTTCACAAAAAGGGAAGACTTCAACTTCGAGATCATGTCTGAACGGTTTATGGATTCCGAAATAGTTGGGGCCATTGGCGGAAACGCACTGAGCCAACTCGAAAGATTCATTATCGACTATCCGAATGAAATGATGAGTCTTATCGATTAGTGAAACCAGCTGATCAAAATCGATTCACGGTCTAGAGAACCTCAATCTGATTTTTCATCAAATCATCAAAGGTTTCCCTTTTTCGAATCAGGTGAGCTTTCCCATCAAGAATCAAAACTTCCGCAGGCCGCAAACGGGAATTGTAATTCGACGCCATCGTAAATCCGTAAGCTCCGGCATTGTAAATGGCCAATACATCTCCCGCTCTCACTTCAGTCAGCTTTCGGTCGTAGCCGAATGTATCCGTCTCGCAAATGTATCCGACTACTGAGTAGACCCGCTGCGTTTCACCTCGATTACTGATATTGACGATATGATGATAGGCCTCGTACATCATCGGCCGAATGAGGTGATTTTGACCCGAGTCCACCCCCGCAAAAACAGTAGAAACGGTCTGCTTCACCACGTTGACCTTCACTAAAAAAATACCCGCTTCACTCACCAAGAACTTTCCGGGCTCAAACCACAATTCGAGCTTCTTGCCATAGGTTTTGCAGAATTCCTCGAACCGCTTTCCGAGAACTTTTCCCAAGCGATCGATATCAGTGGTCACATCATCTTTGCGATATCCCACCTTAAAACCTGAGCCGAGATCAACGTACCTGAGGTTCTCGAAATTCATCGCGGCTTCAAAGAGCAGTTCTGCTGCGTGAGTGAACACTTCGGCGTCCACAATATCGGATCCTGTGTGCATGTGCAATCCGGCAATGTCCATATTGTTGGCTTTCACCACTCGGATTACATGCCTGATTTGATGTATCGATATTCCGAATTTCGAATCAATATGTCCCGTTTGGATATGCGCATTTCCCCCTGCCATCACATGTGGATTTATGCGAATACAAACGGGAACTGAGCTTTGGTATTTGTGACCAAACTGCTCCAGAATGGAGATATTATCGATGTTGATATTGACGCCCATTTGAACAGCCTCCTCCATTTCTTCCATAGATACACCATTGGGTGTATAGAGGATCTCCTCAGGCTCGAATCCTGCTTTTAAACCCAGGCGAACTTCATTCATTGAAACCGCATCGATTCCACTACCCTCCTGCTTTAGCAGTTTCAAAATATTAATATTCGAATTGGCTTTACAGGCATACTTGATCTTTACGTCTATTCCTTTAAATGCACCTGCGAGCTTTTTGTATTGCTCTCTTATTTTGGCTCCGCTGTATACGTATAACGGTGTTCCAAATTCTTCGCTAAGGCTAAGTAAACTTACGCCCTCAACTGCATACTCCTCATTTTCAACTTGCATCAACTAAATAGATTGCGAAAGTGTATTTATAAATGCTTAAAGCGCTCAAAATTAGAAGAAGCTCGAAATAACCGAACATTTAGGAGGATAATTCAGTGAAGAGCACAACCAAAACTGATTAATTTGTTATGCGTGCATACCTTTTTTTATTACCTTAGCGGTCACTAGATTATGAAACCACAACAGACTATCGATTTTCACCTGCGCTGGCTTTGGCAAAAGATCATCCGCATTTACAATCAGGAAGCCTCCAAATTCGGAGGAACCATGTCTGTGGGATATGTTCTATTGAACATAGATAAGGATGGGACTCCCAGTACCAAACTCGGCCCAAAAATGGGTATGGAATCCAGAAGTCTTACCCGGACTTTAAAGTCGATGGAAGAAAAAGGTCTTATCTACAAAACCCAAGATGAGACCGACGGTCGACTCGTACTTATACACCTCACCAACGACGGAAAAAAATACCGCGACACCTCGCGTGAAGTAGTGCTCAAACTAAATGAATACGTTCACGAAAACATTGACAGCGATAAGCTAGAGACTTTTTTTGAAGTTTCGATGCAAATCAATGAGCTACTCGATAATCCGAGCATCTATAAATTGAAAACCGAATTATCCCCAACCGATAAAAAGTAGATTAAACCATGAGCAAAAGAACCATAGAAAAGGTAGCAGTTTTGGGATCAGGAGTAATGGGCTCCCGAATTGCCTGCCACTTCGCCAACATCGGCGTTGAAGTGCTTCTTCTCGATATCGTTCCTCGCGAACTGAACGAGAAAGAAGCCGCAAAGGGTCTCTCTTTGGAGCATCCGTTAGTGCGAAATCGCATCGTAAATGATGCCTTGCAATTCGCATTGAAAAGCAACCCCTCTCCCATCTATTCGAAGGCTTTCGCCAAAAGAATAACAACCGGAAACTTCGACGATGATATGTCGAAAATCGCGGATGTAGATTGGATCATAGAGGTAGTGGTAGAGCGACTCGACATCAAGCAACAAGTATTCGAAAATGTCGAAAAGTACCGCAAACCGGGAACGTTGATCACTTCAAATACTTCGGGTATTCCAATCCAGAGTATGAATGAAGGTCGCAGCGATGACTTCAAAAAGCACTTCTGCGGAACGCATTTTTTCAACCCCCCTCGATACTTGAGACTATTGGAAATCATTCCCGGTCCCGATACCGATGAAGCGGTGATTGATTTCTTAATGGAATACGGATCTCGATTCCTCGGAAAAGAGACGGTTCTCTGTAAAGACACGCCGGCCTTCATCGCAAACCGTGTTGGAGTTTATTCCATTATGGAGCTATTCCATATCGTAGAGGAAATGGGATTGACCGTAGAACAAGTCGACAAACTCACGGGCCCCGTGATCGGCCATGCCAAGTCGGCTACCTTCCGCACGGCAGATGTAGTGGGACTTGACACGCTTGTTCATGTGGCAAATGGAGTTAAGAACAACTGCCCTGACGACGAAAGAAACGATGTTTTTGCCATTCCAGGTTACGTTCAGAAAATGGTAGAGGGCAATCGACTCGGAAGCAAAACAGGTGAGGGCTTTTTCAAAAAAATCAAAGGCGAAGGCGGAAAATCAGAAATTCTGGCGCTCGATCTTAAAACGTTGGAGTATCGACCAAGCGAACGAGCCAGTTTCCCGACTTTGGAAATGTCCAAGTCAATCGACAGCCTCAGCCAACGACTTCCAATGCTTTACGGCGGCATGGACAAAGCGGGGGAATTCTACCGCAAGTCTTTTCACGGTCTGTTCAGTTACGTTTCTTACCGTATTCCGGAAATCAGCGACGAGCTTTACAAAATTGACGCTGCGCTTCGCGCAGGCTTTGGCTGGAAAATGGGCCCATTTGAAAAATGGGATGCCGTGGGAGTTGAGAAGGCGCTTAAAAACATGGAGAAAGAGGGCGTTAAAACTGCCCCTTGGATTCAGGAAATGCTCGACGCGGGAATCACTTCTTTCTACAAGATTGAAAACGGAGCGAAGTACTTCTACGATGTAGCAAGCAAGTCTTATAAAGAAGTGCCTGTTCTTGAAGGACAAATCTTCCTCGACAACATCGGCGGAGATGGCGTGATCTGGAAAAACTCCGGAACGACCATAAAGGATCTCGGCGATGGCATCTTGAACATCGAGTTCCACACCAAGATGAACACCATTGGTGGTGAAGTCATCGAAGGTCTCAACAAAGCAGTTGATTTGGCTGAAGCCAATTACAAAGGACTCATCGTTTCAAACACGGGCGACAACTTCAGTGCGGGAGCCAATGTGGGAATGATCTTCATGATGGCGGTTGAACAAGAGTTTGACGAATTGGACTTTGCCATAAAGCGATTCCAAGACACCATGATGCGCATGCGCTATAGCAGCATTCCTGTTATTGCGGCCCCTCACAACCTCGCTTTGGGTGGTGGTTGTGAACTTTGTCTGCATGCAGATAAGGTGGTCGCCCACGCAGAGCTTTACATGGGTCTCGTAGAATTTGGCGTGGGAGTGATCCCTGGTGGTGGCGGAACCAAAGAGTTTGCGGCACGCACATCCGATGAGATCAAAGATGGCGACATCCGAATCAATACACTGAGAAACAGATTCCTTACCATCGGTCAAGCCAAAGTGTCTACCTCAGCTTATGAAGCATTTGAGCTCGGATACTTGCGAAACGGAACTGACGAGGTAGTGGTGAATAGAGATGACCAATTGGCTTACGCCAAACAGTCCGCTCTTTTAATGGCTCAAAAAGGATACACCAAACCGGTAAAACGAACAGACATCAAAGTTCTTGGGAAAGAAGGTTTAGGGATCGTCTATGTCGGTGCCAACAGCATGATGAGTGGAAACTACATGTCTGATCACGATCGAGTTATTTCAGAAAAACTAGGTACCGTACTCTGCGGAGGCGACCTATCTGAAATCACCGAAGTTTCAGAAGACTACTTGCTCAAGCTGGAGCGAAAAGCCTTTTTGGAATTGTGCCAAACCAGAAAGACAATGGAAAGATTGGAGAGTATGGTGAAAAAAGGAAAAGTACTTCGAAACTAAACCCCGAAAAAAATGAACGCATATATAGTATCAGGATATAGAACAGCAGTTGGGAAAGCACCCAGAGGGGTTTTTCGCTTTACTCGACCAGATGATTTAGGTGCTGCCGTGATCAGAAAAATCATGGCTGAAAATCCTCAAATTGACAAGGAACTCATCGAAGACATCATTGTGGGAAATGCCACACCTGAGGCTGAGCAAGGACTGAATGTGGGAAGAATGATTTCACTCATGGGCCTTGACACCGAGAAGGTACCGGGTATGACTGTGAACAGGTATTGTTCTTCCGGGTTGGAAACCATTGCGATTGCATCTGCTAAGATTCATTCAGGTATGGCGCATTGCATTATTGCGGGTGGTGTTGAATGTATGAGCCCTATCCCTTTCGGGGGATGGAGAATCGTCCCCAATTCAGACGTAGCTAAGAAAAACCCCGATTGGTACTGGGGAATGGGGCTCACTGCTGAGGCCGTAGCTCGAGACTACGAGGTATCCAGAGAAGATCAAGACCAATTCGCTATGCAATCTAATCACCGCGCTGTAGCAGCAATTGACGCAGGTCGATTTAAGGATGACATCGTACCTATTGAAGTGGAGCAGATTTTCCTCAAAGACGGAAAGCGAACCACCTCAACGTATACGGTTGATACTGATGAAGGGCCTAGACGTGGCACAAACATGGAAGCACTCTCAAGGTTGAGACCCGTTTTCGATGCAAAAGGAAGCGTGACGGCTGGAAATGCCTCACAAACTTCTGACGGTGCCGCATTCGTGATGGTAGTTTCAGAGGAATTCTTGAAAGAACACAACCTCACTCCCATTGCACAACTAAAAAGCTACCACGTATCGGGACTTGAACCAAGAATTATGGGTGTAGGTCCAATTTACGCCGTACCTAAGGCCGTAGAAAAAGCGGGGCTCAAAGTGAACGATATCGAGCTTTTTGAATTGAACGAAGCTTTCGCTTCTCAATCGCTAGCAGTCGTTCGAAACTTAGGTCTCGATCCTGAAATCGTAAACGTAAACGGAGGAGCAATTGCACTCGGTCATCCACTTGGATGCACGGGCGCTAAGCTTAGCGTACAACTCTTTAATGAAATGCGTCGTAGAAATAACAAATACGGCGTAGTAACAATGTGTGTAGGTACCGGTCAAGGCGCCGCGGGTGTATTTGAATTATTGAATTAGAAAATTAAGAAAATGGCAGAAGTAACAGAACAAAACAAAAAGGCAATTAAGGGCGGTGAATGGCTAATCCGAACCACAGAACCCTCAGATATTTTCATTCCTGAAGAGTGGAGTGAAGAACACCAGATGATCGCTAAAAGTGCAAAAGACTTTTTGGAGGCGGAAGTATATCCGAATCTCGACCGAATAGACAGCATGGAAGAAGGGCTTATGCCATCTTTAATGGACAAAGCAGGTGAATTGGGTATGCTTGGATTAAGCGTTCCTGAAGAACTTGGTGGTCTCGGTATGGATTTCAAAACGTCCATGCTCGGTGCCGAAGTATTTGGCCCCGGACACTCTTTTTCGGTAGCCTACAGCGCGCATACAGGTATTGGAACTTTACCCATCCTTTACTACGGAAACGAAGAGCAGAAACAAAAGTATATTCCAGGATTAGCAACAGGTGAGCTCAAAGCAAGCTACTGCCTTACTGAGCCAAGTTCAGGTTCTGATGCCAATTCAGGGAAGACTTCCGCAAAATTGACCGATGATGGTAAACACTACCTTATCAACGGTCAGAAAATGTGGATCACCAATGCAGGATTTGCCGATGTTTTCATTGTATTTGCCAAAATTGATGACGACAAAAATCTAAGTGCATTTATCGTTGAGAAAGAATTTGGAGGAATCACTCTGAATCCAGAGGAGAAGAAAATGGGAATCAAGGGGAGTTCGACTCGTCAAGTATTTTTCAATGACTGCAAGGTTCCCGTAGAGAATTTGCTTTCCGAAAGAGGAAACGGATTCAAAATAGCCTTGAATATTTTGAACATCGGGCGAATTAAGCTTGGTGGCGGTGTGATTGGTGGAAACAAGGACATTATTGATCACAGTGTGAAATACGCTCTCGAAAGAAATCAGTTTGGAAGATCAATTTCAAAATACGGAGCGATTCGTCATAAATTAGGTGAACAAGCCACTCGTACTTTTGTAACCGAGTCTGCCATTTATCGAGCTACTCAAAATATACAAGACGCGATTGATGCACTGATAGCAGGAGGAAAGGATAAGCACCAAGCTACCCTGAAAGGCATCGAGCAGTATGCGGCCGAATGTGCCATGATGAAAGTACTCGCATCAGAAGTATTGGATTATGTAGTCGATGAGGCTGTTCAAATTCATGGAGGAATGGGTTATAGCGCCGAGACTCGAGTAGAGCGCGCCTACCGAGATGCTCGAATCAACCGAATTTTCGAAGGAACCAACGAGATCAACCGCATGCTTACGGTAGACATGCTCATTCGCAAAGCAATGAAAGGCGAGCTCGATTTGATGGGCCCTGCTATGAGCGTTGCCAACGAACTGATGTCTATTCCTGAATCTCCCGAAGATGACGGCAAGCCGATGTTTGAAGAGCGAATGCTCGTTGAGAACTTTAAGAAATGTGTTCTTATGGTTGCAGGAGCTGCGGCTCAAAAGCTGACTCAGACTCTGGCAAAAGAACAAGAAGTAATGATGAACATAGCGGACATGGCAATCTGGACGTATGCTTCTGAATCTGCTATTTTGAGAACCATGAAAATCATGGAAACCAAAGGTGAAGAAGCAGCCAAGGATCAGGTAGCTATGACAAAAACATGGCTATACGATACCTCTGATCGCATGAACAAAGCAGGAAAAGATGCCATCAATTCATTCGTCGAAGGCGATGAGCTAAGAATGATGATGATGGGATTGAAGCGATTTACAAAACACGCACCGTTTAATTCAAAAGATGCGCGTCAGCAAGTTGCATTGAGCTTGATCGATGCAGGGAAGTACTGCTTCTAATTACCAAATTAAGAGTCTCATCTCTAAATCCACTTGTCTTTTAGGCAAGTGGATTTTTTTTGGACTACAGGAATTCCAACTTTTTGAAACTCTGCCCTACAGAAAAAAAGGCAGATGCAGTTCGAACCTCTGGTCAATCGTCATTTTTGAGAATCCAATTTGATAAATTTCTCTCTTAGCTTGTTGTGCGAAGTGTCCGCTGAACGACTAATCTGATGAGACTTGACTCCGTTATTAGCACTAAATATCTATTCCGATGAAAAAGACACTAATGTATTCCGTTTTAGCTCTATTCATTTTTGCGGCATGCAATGAATCAGAAGATGAGCCACAAGATCCATCAAACAACTCTCAAGATGCAGCTATTCAAGAGGGCGAAGTAGATGCTACTGATGCGGCCTCATTTAAAATGATGATTGATGCCGGTGATGAAAAAACGTGGTTGGCAAGTGCGTTCACCTTAGCAGGTCAGACCACTTTTACCGATTGCAGATTAGATGATGAGATGGTTTTTAATGTCGACGGGACTTACATCTACAATGGTGGAAACGATCTTTGCGGAGCAGAAGACAATGCGCAAGTAAAGAGCGGCACTTGGGAAATTGACTTTGAAAATCGATCTATTATTTTCGACAAAGAAAGCAACAACGAAGAGACCGCGGAAGTAATAGGGTTAAGCGAAAATGAAATACGCCTTCAAGGGTCCTACATGATGATGCAGGTGCGCGGGGTGTATACTGCAAACTAAATGAGGAGCTTCTTCATTGCCATCTTCTGTTTCTTAGGATCAGCCGCTTTCGCGCAATCTTCTTCCGAAGAGATCACGCTATCTATTGACCACTTGTTGGATTCATTCGTCGAAAACGGCAAAGTGGACTACAAAACCCTTGTTTCGGTTAAATCAAACCTAGATAAACTAGTTGAGCAGATTGGGCGGTTCCCTTTAAGCTCGGTAGATGCTAACGAGGAAAAAGCGTTTCTGATTAATGCTTACAACATCTTCGTTATTAAACAAGTGGTGGATAATTATCCGATCGCGTCCCCTCAGGAGAAGGGCAATTTCTTTACAGAGAAGAGATTCGACTTGAGTAACTCAAAAAAATTGAGCCTCAATGATCTAGAAAAAAATATCCTTCTCAGAAAGTATCCGGACGCTCGACTCCACTTTGCACTGGTATGTGCTGCCGAGGGCTGCCCCAAACTCAGATCAGAAGCTTATACGAGTGCTAGCCTCGAAGAACAGCTGGAAGAACAGTCCAGGCTTGCATTGCAAAATCCGTACTTTTTGGACTATGACGATACCTCGAATAGTCTGAATATCTCCAAATTATTCGACTGGTACGCCACAGACTTTGGCGGAAACAAGCAAGAGCGAATCGAATTCATAAACCGGTATGCCTCGAAGAAAGTCCCGATGGATACGAAGTTTGAATACAACGAATACGATTGGACGCTAAATGGAAAG
Source organism: Cryomorphaceae bacterium 1068 (assembly GCA_027214385.1). Lineage (NCBI taxonomy): Bacteria > Pseudomonadati > Bacteroidota > Flavobacteriia > Flavobacteriales > Cryomorphaceae > Cryomorphaceae bacterium 1068. Next base: position 32,319 of record JAPVXR010000015.1, read on the forward strand.
GATGCTCAGGTCGGGAACGCCCCTGAAAAGGAGATGAGCAACCTCCAGCTTTTCACCCCTTCAGCGCTTTTTACCAGAGGCGAATTTGAAGTGAATGTATTCAATAGTATTTACTCACAACAAAGTTTTAGGGATGAAGAAGGAAATGAAGATGATCTTGGGGAAACCCAAAATTTCTTCACCTCGATGATTATGCTCACTACCGGTGTTTCCGAGAAAACTCGCTTTAATGTTGGCTTGGATGTTTTCATCTCAAAAGCGAGGTATTCACCTGAAGATGTTTCGGCGCTAAACGTATTTAGCAATTCTGATGATGCCACTTTCAACGAAACGGTTGTCTCCTATATCGCCCCACGAATAAAATGGGTGCCTTTCAAGACAGTCCCCAGGCTATCCATACAAAGTGCTTTATGGATACCTGTAAGCGATCAACTCGAAGAAGAGAGATTTATCGCACATGATCGATATACTTGGTTTACTCAAGTCTTCTTCGACAAAAATTTGGGCGATGATTTCCAGATATTCTTAGAAGCAGATTTACTCTACCGATTTGAGAATTCCGAACTCCATAATTACGACTTCTTCAGAACCCCTGTCAGTGTGTTTTTGAGTTATTTCCCCACTTCAAATTCCACTATTTATGTGTTTTCGCAATACTCTCCACGTTTCGAAACTACAATGGAAATTGATGATTCGGTAGAAATGGAAATAGTTGAAGAATTCGGAATGACAAGTTGGTTTGCCCAATTTGGGATTGGGGGAAAATACCAAATTACGGATGCACTGGGAATCGAACTTTCGTATTCAAACTTTGCCCTGTCGAGATCAGAAGGAGCAGGGCACACTTTAAATTTCGGTTTGCGCTATATTCACAGATAGATCCGTCTATCAATTGCCTTCTTGAAACAATTCCTGAGCATCGGGAAATAGAAATAACTCGACGTTGTTAACCCCGGTAACCGGCATCAATTCCTCATTGTACTTTTCAAGTGCCCTCAATGAAGATCCCGAGTCGGTATCGCGAAAATAGCGTTCCGTGGCTCTATTGAATCTTTTCGAACTCAACTCATAGAGATTCAAAAGCTCTTTCGGTGAAATATCATCAATGGAAGCGATCGACCCTTCCATTTTTCTACGCTCCACTTCACAGAGATCAAAATGTAAGTTTAGAAAGAGGTCTGTGAGTGAATCTGACTCCAACGCATAATAAGAATCATACACGTCAAAGATGCACTGACTGAAATGAGATATCATGGAATCAACCTGAATAATATCAAAATACAACTCGACATCTAGATTAAATCTTTGCCTTCTTGGTGTTGAAGTGCGCCCTGAAATGGCCGTAGGGTCATGATAAATAAGGTTCAATCTCAATCTCGCCGTATCTGACCAGAAGACGTTTGAGTGATCTACGACGGATTGTAGCCCACCAAATTTTCTATACTCATCCTGTTTTCTATAGTTCTTCAAAGTTCCGTTCTCAGCAATAAATTCCTGATTTCGCTTGAATCTTTCACTCTCAACAAAAGGGCGTCCTACTTCCCAAAGCGCCTCATGAAAGGGAGTGTTAAGCAGTTTTTGATAATCGTTCAATACTGTTCCGTAAGAGAATTCAGGGGAGAAAAACGGAGTATTAAAATCATAGAAGTAGATCAATCCATCTGACTGAATTCTCCGCTCAAGCCAAGGCCCCGTATACCCTTCACCAATCGGAATTGCCGAAACATAAGAATAGTTGAAGTCAATAAGATAAGGAGCAACTCCTGTTTCTTGCTGTGAATAAAGCCACTTAATATCCAACGTTAGTGGCCTAAGGGAGTCAGTTTCAAAAAGTGGGATGAATGGAGTTCGATTTGGGTTTTGTATCGAGAATTCGATTTCTGTCACATTCATCTTCTCATCGATTGAAAAGAAACCAGAGAAAAATGATTCACTATTGGCTGGCTTCGCGTCGAAGTAGACCGTTTTCTCCCCTGATTTGAATTCGATCAGTTTGAAATCATACAGCTTATTCATTTCGTTTCTTTTTAATGAAAACGGACTTTCGGGAAATCCGGCACTGTTCAAGGGGTTATGAGATTGGATAACCTGCGACATTGAAAGGCTCATAAAAAAGGAGTTGTTCACGGGAGCTACGGCCACCCTACCCGACTTGTATTCCAGACCTTCAATGCCAGCATCTCTCAAATCGGCGTTGTAATAGACTTCAAGCAACTCGGTTGGCAAGGAGTCTTTTTCGGTAAACAATTCCAAGAATGCCTTGCTGCGCGTATAGCCGCTTTTCAAAAGCTGCTTTTTCGCTTGATCGATATATTTCAAGGCGCGCTCATCTGCTTCGATAACGGTAAATTCGGCAAGTTGACTAATTGCGGGAAATAAGCGAATCTCAAAATATGAACTTTCAATATCTGCCAAAGCAAAGCACTTCGAAGAAAAACCCGTGCACCTCACTTCAAGTGTATCTCTTCCGCCAACTTCTATTCTGAACTGACCATCTTGATTGGAAATGCTACCTGCAGCAGTGCCGATAATAGCGATGGTGGAAAATGGAAGCGGATCGCCAGATTGACCATCGATAACACGACCTTCAATAAGTGTCTCTTGACCAGAGCAGAGCGGTACTAACACAAAAAAGGAAAACCAAAGGCTTAGAGCCTTCGCAACTGATTTGTTCCTGCTATAAGATAGCCTATTCCTCAAACTTTTTATAAAGTACCGAAGTATTGTGTCCACCGAAACCGAAGGTATTGCTTATCGCCGCATTTACCTTGTGCTCTTGTGCTTGAGGACCTGCTATTTTCAATTCAGAGGGGATGGCAGGATCCAGTTCAACCGTATTTATGGTAGGTGCAACCACTCCATCTTGTATTGCCTTGATAGTGAAAACACTTTCTACAGCGCCCGCACCTCCGATAAGGTGACCTGTCATGGACTTTGTTGCTCCAACAATGAGATTCTCCATCTTACCACTAAACAGTTTGGAAATCGCTCTCACCTCGCTGATGTCTCCGACGGGGGTTGATGTAGCATGAGCGTTGATGTAACCGATTTCTTCCGGTGAGACTCCTGCTTCTTCCATGGCCAACTCCATCGCACGAATAGCTCCGATTCCATCAGGATGCGAAGAAGAAAGATGGTAGGCATCTGCGGTAGATCCGGTTCCTGCCAGCTCGGCGTAGATTTTTGCTCCTCGCGCTTTGGCATGCTCCAGCTCTTCCAATATAATGGCGGCTCCACCTTCACCCATCACAAATCCATTTCGAGTAACATCGAATGGTCGAGAGGCTCTTTCGTAATCGTCATTATCGGCAGAAAGCGCTCGCATAGTAGAGAATCCCGCCATGATAGGAGCGGTAACGCCTGCTTCGGCTCCACCGCAAATCATCACCTTGGCTCGACCCAGCAAGAGGTTGTTAAAGGCATCGATGATAGCGTGATTGGAACTAGCGCAAGCCGATGTAACGGCAAAGTTGACTCCCATCAATCCGTACTTCATTGATATCATTCCAGGTGCTATGTTTGGAATCATCTTAGGAACGAAAAAAGGACCAAATCTCGGCGCTGCTTCGCTCTTCCAGTAAGCACTGGATTCTTCATCATAGCTATTTACACCGCCTTTTCCGGTTCCCCAAATTACGCCTACATCATAAGGAGACATTTGCTCGAAGTCTATCCCGCTGTCCTTTACAGCTTCTGCTGCACAATGAATGGAATACTGTGTGTAAATATCACTTCTTTTGATCTCGTTTCTATCCAAGTAGATAGTGGGATCAAAACCTTTTATCTCGCATGCAAAGTGAGTTTTGTGCAGAGAGGCATCATATCTGGTAATCGGACCTACGCCATTTTTTCCTTTTAAAGCGTTTTCCCATAGCTCTTTAGAAGAATTACCTATTGGGGATACAGCCCCCAATCCTGTTACTACTACTCTTACTTTGCTCATCAGTCAGCGAATAAAATGATTGATAGTGTTTTACTCTTTACTAGTCTGCAATATTAATTGACTTATTTAGAACAAAAAGCAGATTATCTGATTTGTTTCCACATGAAAAGTATTCAGACCTTCTCCTTTGAAAGTACTCTTTGAGTTTACAAACTAAGTATCTTTGCGCTTCTCTATGGAATTTCGATTTCGCAAGCTCTCAAATAACATACGCACTGTTCATCTCGCTCTACAAGACCACCGAGTGTCACACTTGGGTCTAACCATTGAAGCAGGTTCGAGAAATGAATTGACGCAGGAACAAGGCATTGCTCATTTTATTGAGCACTTACTCTTTAAGGGTACTAAAAAGCGGAAGGCTTTTCATATCCTCAGCAGGTTGGATAGTGTAGGCGCTGAGCTAAACGCCTATACTTCAAAAGAAGAGACAGTGATCTACGCTTCTTTCTTGAATGAACACTTTGAGAGAGCTGCAGAAATAATTGCAGATATCGCCTTCAACTCAACCTTTCCCGTAAAGGAAATCGAAAAGGAAAAAGAAGTTGTGTTGGATGAAATCCTAAGTTATCAGGACAATCCTGCCGAATTGATTTTCGATGATTTTGAAGAGCTACTCTATCCGAATCATCCCATGGGTAGAAATATTCTGGGTACGACAGATTCAGTATCCGGCTTTCGCCAAAAGGATCTTTCTCATTTCGTCGAAAGACAATACCATACCGATAGAATGGTGGTAAGTCTGGTTGGTGAAATCAAAGAGTCAAAGGTTCAACGAATCATGGACAAGTATTTTGGTTCAATTCCTTCGACTAAGTCTAGCTCTAAAATCATCTCACCAGGTAGAGCAAATATTGAGCGCAAAGAAGTGGACATGGATACCTTCCAAGCTCACCTCATCATTGGGAGTGAAACGTACGACATCCATCACAAGCAGCGCATTCCTATGATTCTTCTTAATAATCTCCTTGGTGGGCCGGCCATGAATAGCAGGCTGAGTATGAATATCAGAGAGAGGTACGGTATTGCCTACAATCTTGAGTCATCTTATACCGCCTATTCCGATTGTGGCGTATTCACCACTTATCTGGGAACTGACAAAAAATGGCTGAGTAAAAGCGAAAAGTTAATACTTAGGGAACTTAAGAATTTGAGGGACCAAAGGCTCACCACAACGGGGCTTCACAGAGCTAAGCAGCAATTGAAAGGTCAATATGCCCTCGCCAAAGAAAGTGGTGCCGGAATGATGCAATCCATTGGTAAAAGCCTACTTGTGCTTGACAAAGTAGTAGACTCTGAAAACATTTTAAAACAAATTGAAAACATTACGGCAGAAGAAGTAATTGAGGCCGCTAACTTTACCTTCGACCCAAATAAACTGAGCACACTTATATACAAGTAGACATGGAATTTATCGACGCAGAACTGGACCAATATGTTCACGATCATAGCGAAGCTGAAAGTGAACTTTTGAACGAATTAAACCGAGAGACCTACTTAAAAGTACTCCAACCAAGAATGCTTTCGGGACATGTTCAGGGCAGAATCTTGAGTATGTACTCCAAACTGATAAAGCCTGAATGCATTTTGGAAATCGGCACCTACACAGGTTATTCGGCCATATGCCTAGCCGAAGGTTTGGGTGAAAGAGGAATTCTTCATACCATCGAAAAGAATGAGGAGCTCAAACCTATCATCGACCAATATTTTAAACGTGCCGGCTTTCGGGATAAAATTGAACTTCATATTGGTGATGCCTTGCCTATAATTGAATCTATGGACGCCACATTCGATTTGGTTTTTATCGATGCCGATAAAACAAATTACCTCAACTATTACGAGGCGGTATTGCCGAAGATGAAGTCGGGAGGATGCATCATAGCCGATAACGTGCTATGGAGTGGAAAGGTACTTGACGAAGATGAGTTGAAAAATGATCCGGATACTGCGGTACTCAATGAGTTTAACAAGGCGGTTACGGCAGACGACCGTGTCGAAAATGTGCTACTTCCCGTTCGTGATGGGTTAATGTTGATTCGTAAAAAGTAAATTCATGTTTGACCTGAGAAGTGATACCGTTACCAAGCCGAGTAAGGAAATGCTGAAAACTATGTTCCACGCTGAAGTTGGCGATGACGTTTTTGGTGAAGACCCTACCATCAATCGATTGGAATCAATGGGAGCGGAAATGATGGGACATGAGGCGGGTCTGTTTTGTCCGTCAGGAACGATGACCAATCAAATTGCTATCTCTATTCATACGAAACCGGGTGATGAGGTTATATGCCATGAGAGCTCTCACATCTATAATTATGAAGTAGGAGGTATTGCCCGAAATTCCCTCAGTTCAGTAAAACTCGTTTTTAATGATGATGCTATTTTAACACCGGAAGAAGTGGAAGATTCCATACTCGCCGACCACGATTGGCTAGCAAGAACTTCATTGGTTGTAGCCGAAGACACCTCGAATCGGGGGGGTGGGAAGTGCTATGAATTCGAGCAACTAAAAGCGCTCAGCGGTGCTTGCAAAAAGCACAAGCTCGCCTTTCACCTGGATGGAGCAAGAGCATTCAACGCGATTGTCGAAAAGGGCCATGACCTCGCTTCGTATGGTCAATTATTCGATTCACTTTCTATTTGCCTTTCAAAGGGACTGGGAGCTCCCGTAGGTTCATTACTACTGGGGAGCAAATCATTTATTAAAGAAGCCAGACGGCGCCGAAAAGGTATGGGTGGAGGAATGCGTCAGGCAGGCTACTTGGCCATGGCAGGAATCTATGCTTTGGAAAATAATGTAGCCCGCTTGCAAGAAGATCATGATCTGGCCAAAGAAATCGCGGAAACGTTGAAGGGCTGCTCCAAGGTGGTGAGGGTGATCGAACCAGAGACGAACATTTTGATTTTTGACGTGGATAACTTGTCAGAAGTTTACCTGGCGAAATTGGAACTACATAACGTTCGCGGAGTATCTTTTGGAAAAAAGCGGATTCGTCTGGTGACCCATATGGACATAGACCGCTCGAAAACAGATGATTTAAAGGAGTCGCTAAAGAGGGCTCTGAATTAATTAATCAAGTTTACTTCTACCCTTCTATCAGCAGGACCGGAAGTGGTGCTTTCGGTGTCACCTAAATAAGTTACGACTACGCGGTTTCCTTCTATTCCCATCGACTCAAGGAATACCCTCACCGACTCGGCACGCTGTTGTGATATCCAAGCATTGTACTCTGAATCCCCTGACCTATCAGCGTATCCGGTCACCAATGCTTTTTGAGAAGGATTCTTCACTAAAAGTACTATTGTCTTATTGAGTCGTGCTTTTTGTACCTCGCTCAATTCATACTCATTCTTTGCGAAGATCAGATATTCAGGCCCACTTTCAGTTGAACTACGAGATGGCTCGTCCTTCAGCTCAGTTATCATCTGTCGCATTTCGGCCATATCCTCTCTCAAGTCGCTGTTGTCTCTTCTATTGATCTCATCAATTTGACTTTGGAGATTCTGAAACATTTCAGAATAGTTGGATAAAATTCTATTATTCTCCTCCAAAAGAGTTACCACTTCCTCAGAGAAATCGTTTTTCTTTCTTCGATTTTTCTTCGAAGGCCTTCTATTGGATGCAAAGAGGTCGGGGTTGAGACTTAAATCTCCAAGATTATCATGAATTGCAGGATCAGCCATCAATTGAAACTCTTCCGCCGGCATCACCCTGATTTTATTGTCATCTTCTTGACTTTCGTCAATAGACATATACTCCTCTATAAACTCAGTTGCTTCAGCCATGGCAGATTCTTTCAGGCTAAAAACAAGACTTTGAAAACCATAAAGGCTTAAATCATCTTGATCCAAAGGATCACTAAGACGACGACCGTTGAGCTCTTTAAGATGAGATGCTTGACTTAATACATCATCAGAAAATCCTTGAAACAACTCCGAGAAGGGCAAGTCATTTATCCAAATTGCATTCTTGACCAAGGCACTGGCACTTTCATCAAAATCAAGTGCTGAGGAATACACGCGAATTTGGCCATTTTCGACAAAATAATTGTCATCGACAAATGACTTCAGGCCGTAGCTGATCATCTGGTTTAAGAGAGACTGCTTCGTGTTCGATGCAAGCTCATATTCATTGATGATAATGGTCTGTTCTTTGAAACCACTCAGTACATAATTCTCAGGCACGTCACTAAGAGGCTCACTGTGAAAACGATTTATCACGGTAACATTTTGCGCAGATAATGTGAAAGCCGCACAACAAATTGTGGTAGTCAGTAATTTTGTAAGCACCTAGGTCGAAACACTCCACCAACTGATGGATTTCTTCGTCAAATTTCGACAAAACCAAAACCAAAGTCCACTTAATGACCCCAAACGTTTTGAACAGAATACTCGTTAATTTGAGCTTTTTGTGGAAAAGTCACGGCTCCCACAAGCCCTTTGGAAAGTCATTATTGGAACTCCAACAAGTAACCACAAAAGTCAGAACACTGCTATTGAGCACCTTAACTCGAGTAAAAAAACAATTGTGTACTGGCAACCCTAATAGAAGAAGGCCGTCTTTAAATCAGAACCGTATTCGTACGGGACAAAATAGAAAAGGTTACAAAACAAAAAATTACACATTATGGACGGCATCATCAATTTTATTCAAGACTTCTTCATGGGGCTCTACGGAACTTTCGGAGACGGATTACTTCTTTTAGCAGGAGTGTTGGCTTTCTTCGGAATCGTTGCTCAATGGAAACTTTACGAAAAAGCAAACCAGCCGGGTGTTGCTTGCATAGTTCCTATCTGGAACTTCATCGTATTCCTTAGAATTGTAGGGCGACCTGCTAGTCACATGTTCCTCTTCTTTATACCGATCTACGGACAATTCTACCTTGTACCAAAGGTGTACATCGAGTTGTGCAATAGCTTTGGAAAGACGAGCATCGTAGATTATGTGTTGATTATTCTTTTCAATGCATTCTACATCCTCAACTTAGGCCTCTCATACGAGACTGAGTACCTAGGGCCAGCGCATGGAAAAGACATGAGCGAGATTAAGGCTATGATGAACCGAGGCGGTTCTAGATCAGCCTACGCTTAGAATTTCTTCCGCACGTTTCAGTGCTTCAGAAATTCCATTAGGATTCTTGCCACCTGCGGTGGCAAAGAATGCTTGTCCCCCGCCACCACCTTGAATAAATCTTGCCAGTTCTTTCACAATAATCCCGGAATTAAAGCTTCCATCAGTAACCAATTCATCAGACAGAGCCACGGACACCGTGGCTTTGTTGTTTTCGGCTGTAGCCAAAACCAAAAACAGAGGACTCAACTCTTTTCTTAGTTGAAACGATATATCCTTAACCGATGCCGGATCAAGATCAACTTGCTCTGCAATAAATGACACTCCATTAATTTGTCGAACTTTATTAGCGAGCTCCTTCTTTATGCTTTGAGCTTTTTCTGACTTCAAGGCTGCAATCTCCTTTTCGAGATCAGTCTGCTTCGCAATAAGTGACTCTACGGCTTTCGCAGGAGATTTTGGAGCTTTGAGCTTTTCTTTGATTGTCTGTAACTCGTCAATTTCACTGAATACCTGGCCTTCAGCAGCTTCTCCTGTCAATGCTTCTATTCTTCTAATACCGGCAGCTACCGACCCCTCGCTTGTAATTTTGAAAAATCCAATCTCCCCTGTTGCTTGCACATGTGTTCCTCCACAAAGCTCTACGGAATCTCCGAATTGAATCACTCTGACCTCATCACCATATTTCTCGCCAAACAGAGCCATAGCTCCCATCTCCTGAGCCTTACTCATTGGAACCTTCCTGAATTCTCCTAAGGCCAAGTTCTCCCGAACCATCGCATTCACTTGCATTTCGACCTTGCGAATCTCCTCATCGCTCATCTTTGAAAAGTGTGAAAAATCGAATCGGAGGTAATTCTTCTCGACCAATGACCCTTTTTGCTCCACATGAGTTCCGAGAACATCTCGAAGTGCATGATGGAGTAGATGCGTTGCTGAATGGTTTTTCTCAGTACTACTGCGATCCTTAGAAGCTACAACTGCAGTAAATTGAGGGCCAAGTTCCTTTGGCGAGTTTTTCGTTATGTGAACAATGAGATTGTTCTCGCGGTAGGTGTTGTCAATAGACAATTTTTTACCATCACTTTCAATGTATCCCTTGTCGCCTACCTGACCTCCACCTTCAGGATAGAAAGGTGTTTTATTGAATACTAAGTGAAATAGCTTTTTGCCTTTTTGCTCCACTTCCCGATAACGCACCAATTCTATAGTATCTTCCAAAACATCATAGCCGACAAACTCCGTTGAGGGTGAATCTGACAAGACTACCCAGTCTCCTGCTGCTACCGCTGAGTCTTTTCTCGAACGACTCTTTTGCTCTTGAAGAGCTTTTTCAAAAGCTTCTTCATTGTAGAACTTCCCTTGCTCGGAAAGAATCAATGCCGTCAAATCAGCAGGAAACCCATAGGTGTCATAAAGCTCAAAGACAGTTTCACCATCAATCTCTTTCCCTTCTGTCTTTTGAATGATTTCAGAAATCCGATCCATCCCTTTAGCTAAGGTGCGCAGAAATGCTTCCTCCTCTTCTTTGATGACTTGCGCTATCAATGTCTTGTTGTGGCTAAGCTCAGAAAAGAACTCCCCGAGTTGTTTCTCCAGCTCACCTGCCAAGAGAGTTAATATAGGTTCACGCCTATCTAAAAAGCTATAAGCATATCGGACCGCACGTCTGAGAATTCGACGTATTACGTAGCCCGCACCCGTATTGCTAGGCATCTGACCATCGGCAATGGCAAATGAAACTGCACGAACATGGTCTGCAATAACACGAAAAGCCACATCTTGTTTAGATTCAGTTCTTCCGTATTTAACTCCTGTTTCTTTTTCAAGAAATGAAATTAGCGGGGTAAAAACATCAGTGTCGTAATTTGACTGCTTACCCTGAAGCACCATGGCCAAACGCTCAAATCCCATTCCTGTGTCAATATGCCTTTCCTTCAAGGGGATAAGCTTTCCATCGGCCTTGCGATTGAGTTCCATGAAGACCAAATTCCAGATCTCCACCACTTGCGGATGGTCCATGTTGACCAATTCAGCGCCGGACTTGAGTTTTCTCTCCTCGTCTGATCGCAAGTCAACGTGAATCTCAGAACAAGGGCCGCAAGGGCCCACGTCGCCCATTTCCCAGAAATTGTCTTTTTTATCCCCTTTTAGAATTCTGTCCTCTTCAACTAGATTTTTCCAGTAGCCGTAAGCTTCCGTATCGAATTCCAGATCGTCTTGTTTATCTCCTTCAAAAACGGTCACATACATCCTATCCTTCTCAACACCGAAAACGTCTGTCAGCAGCTCCCACGCCCACTCGATTGCTTCTTTTTTGTAATAAGCCCCGAATGACCAATTCCCCAACATTTCGAACATGGTGTGGTGGTAAGTGTCTACACCAACTTCTTCCAGATCATTATGCTTCCCGCTCACTCTCAAACACTTCTGCGTGTCAGCGACACGCCTATTCGAAGTTTCTTCATTGCCCAGAAAAATATCTTTGAACTGATTCATCCCGGCGTTCGTAAACATAAGTGTGGGATCATTCTTAATGACGATTGGAGCTGAATCGACAATTTTGTGATTCTTACTCTCGAAAAAGTCAAGAAAGACACTGCGAATTTGAGATGATTTCATTGAAACAAAGTTTAACAATTGAAGGGAGTCGCCGAAGAAATGGTTGTTTGTGCCATTCAGTCGATTTCCTACTTTTATGGTTTAATTTTTCCTAACCGGATGGCAAAAATAAAATACAAGTACAATCCAAGTACGCTCAACTACGAAAAAATCCAGCTGACCTTCAAAGATCGGCTTAAGAAAGGGTTAACCTACTTCGTTGTTGGATTATTTTTTGCATTGATCATTGTATTTTTTGCTTACACCTTTATTGACTCTCCTAAAGAGCTGACGCTAAAACGAGAACTTGCCCAAATGCAGGCTCGCTACGAATTACTGAATAAAGATCTGGACAATGTGGAAGCAGTGCTTTCTGACATTGAAAGGAGAGACGACAACATCTATCGACAAATTTTGGAATCGGAACCGATTCCTCAATCGGTCAGGGAAGCAGGTGTAGGTGGTGTGAATCGCTACACTTATCTGGAGGGGTACAGCAATTCCGACTTGGTGATTGATACCAGAAAAAGGCTTGACAAACTAAAAAAACGCCTTTACGTGCAGTCGAAGTCCTTTGACGAAGTGGTAGAACTCGCTAAGAATAAGGAGAAGATGTTGGCCTCAATTCCCGCAGTACAACCCGTTCCCAATAAAAATTTAAAGAGAGTGGCTAGTGGCTATGGTTACCGCGTTCACCCTATCTACAAGGTTCGCAAGATGCATTGGGGGATGGACTTTTCCGCACCTACAGGCACTGAGATTTTCGCAACAGGCGACGGGGTGATTAAAAAAGTAGTAAACAGCCGTCGCGGATATGGAAAACATGTCATAATAGACCACGGTTATGGCTACGAAACGCTCTATGCCCACATGAGTAAGATAGATGTGCGACGCGGACAGAAAGTAAAAAGGGGAGATATTATTGGCTTAGTAGGGAATACAGGCACTAGTAATGGCCCTCACCTTCACTACGAAGTAGTGAAGGATGGTAAAAAAATTAACCCGGCTAACTTCTATTTTAATGACTTGACACCCGAGGAATATGATCTAATGATCGAACTCTCTTCCAGTGTAAACCAATCCTTCGACTGATGCCATACCGCGAAAAAGAAATTGAAAAGCTCTACTACAGTATAGGCGAGGTATCGAAAATGTTTGATGTCAATACATCCTTGATCCGATTTTGGGAAAAGGAATTCGATATCATCAAACCAAAAAAGAACAAGAAGGGAAACCGACTCTTCACCAAAGATGATGTGGAGAATTTCCGAATCATCTTCCACTTGGTAAAGGAGCGCGGCTACACACTACAAGGGGCTAAAGACAAGCTTAAAGACAATAAAAACGACGTGGCGGATACTGTTGAAATGGTCAAGCGACTCGAGAATGTAAAGGCTTTTTTGCTAGAGCTTAAAAAGAGCCTTTGATCTAGTAGTAAGACTCCTCACTCAAATAATTCTGCACATAATCTTTCACTCCATTTTCCAATGAGGTGAACTCTTTGTCATAACCAATGCCGATCAGCTTTGCCATATTGGCCTCAGTGAAATACTGGTACTTGTCTCTTATATCAGCGGGAGTATCGATGAATGAAATGTTTGGCTCAAGGTTCAAGGCGGAAAAAGTAGCTTTTGCTAAATCCAAGAAAGTTCTGGCAGTCCCCGTTCCCAAATTGTAGAGTCCCGAGTTTTTCCTATGTTTCATTAAAAAAAGGCAAACATTAACTAAGTCTTTGACATAGATGAAGTCGCGCAACTGCTCACCATCCTTGTACTCAGGATTATGAGATCGAAACAACTTTACCTCTCCGTTTTTCTTAATTTGATTAAAGGCGTGAAAAATGACCGAAGCCATTCTTCCTTTGTGGTATTCGTTGGGACCATAAACATTAAAGAATTTGAGACCCGCCCAGAAATAGGGCTTCTTGTCTTGTTTAAGCGCCCACTTGTCAAATTCGTTTTTTGATTCTCCGTAAGGATTGAGTGGCTCTAGCTTTTCTATTACATCATGATTGTCTTCGTAGCCATACTCTCCCAGGCCATACGTAGCTGCTGAGCTAGCATAAACCAAGGGGATTCCATAATCCACACAAGCTTTCCAAATCTTTTGAGAATAGTCCACATTCAAATCGTCGAATATCGATTTGTCAAATTCTGTGGTATCCGTGCGGGCACCGATATGAAAAATGAAGTAGACTAACTTGTGATTCTCGCTTAGCCAATGGTGAAATGCTCTTCGCTCCACCAGCTGAGAAAACCTCTTTCCTTCATAATTGAATGCTTTTTCAACTTTTGAAAAGTCATCCACCAAAATTAAATCGTAGTAGCCCTTTTCATTGAGCGCACTTATTAAACAGCTCCCGATAAAACCCGCAGCACCCGTTACAACAATCATAAGAATTGAGATTTTCGTCAAAGATAGGCATTGACCTGTATAAGGATGTAAGGTTGAAATAGGTTGTATATTTGCACCTGAAAATTTAAGCATGCCATTGGTTTACATCACAAGACGAGAGCGATTTAACGCTGCACATAAACTCTGGAATGAGGAATGGACTGAGCAGAAGAACATGGAAGTCTTCGGCAAATGCGCCAACCAGAACTGGCACGGTCACAACTACGACCTTTTTGTGACCGTGAAAGGACAACCACACCCCGATACAGGATGTGTCATCGATTTAAAAGATCTAAGCAAGATTTTGAAAAAAACGGTGATAGACAAACTCGACCACCGTAACTTGAATCTAGATGTGCCTTTTATGAAGGGCAAAATGTCATCTACTGAAAATTTGGCAGTCGCCATTTGGGGCGAAATAAAAACTAAAGTTGAAAGTCACGGCTGCCTACTTCACTCCGTTCGTTTGCACGAAACGGAGAACAATTTTGCCGAATACTTCGGAGAGTAAGAGCGAAATGGAAATGGAAGGTTCACAACAAAGTCAGAAGGAAAAAGAGCTCAATAATTTAGAGTCACTATTTGGGAAGGTGTTGGACAATCTCGGAGGAGAAAGAGATCGCCAAGGCTTGGAAAACACTCCTTTGAGAGTAGCCAAAGCCATGCAGTTCTTAACTAAAGGCTATGACCAAGACCCTGCGGCTATCATTCGATCAGCCATGTTTGATGAAGAGTACAGCCAGATGGTCTTGGTGAAAGACATCGAAGTTTACAGCCTTTGCGAGCACCATATGTTGCCTTTTTTTGGAAAGGCTCATGTGGCCTATATTCCAAATGGAAGAATTGTAGGATTGAGTAAAATACCTCGAATCGTGGACGTATTTGCACGAAGATTGCAAGTACAAGAGCGACTGACGAATCAAATAATGGAATGTCTTCAAGAAACGCTGGACCCTGTTGGAGTTGCCGTAGTAATAGAAGCTCAGCACATGTGCATGCAAATGCGCGGAGTTCAAAAGCAAAACTCCGTCACTACGACTTCTGCATTTCACGGAGAATTCTTGG
This sequence comes from Cryomorphaceae bacterium 1068, assembly GCA_027214385.1. Lineage (NCBI taxonomy): Bacteria > Pseudomonadati > Bacteroidota > Flavobacteriia > Flavobacteriales > Cryomorphaceae > Cryomorphaceae bacterium 1068. The sequence goes on from JAPVXR010000015.1 coordinate 47,387, forward strand.
AGGAGACAACTCGTCAGGAATTTGTTAATTTGATATCAGCAAAACTTCATTAAACAGATATGGAAGAGAATAATAATATGATGTTTGGCCGCGATGGCGGGCAACATTCAGCACAAGTGGACTCCGGCGCATTGGCCAAAAATTTTGTGAGCAATGTCATGACTTACATGACTGCCGCATTAGCCATCACAGGAGTAATGGCCTATTGGTTTGGAACCAATGAAGACTTAATGAGATTGCTCTATAATGCTGAGGGAACGGGTCGTTCTCTCCTCGGTTGGATAGCGATGCTCGGACCACTTGGACTCGTTTTGCTCATGGGCTTTCGCTTTCAAAAAATGTCCAGCACAGGAATGCTGACTACCATGATTATCTTTAGCCTGCTGATGGGGATAAGCTTGAGCTCAATTTTTGCAGTTTATTCTGCATCGAGCATTACCATGACATTCCTTATTACTTCCGCCACTTTCGGAATCATGGCTGTGCTCGGCTACACTACAAGCACCGACCTCACCAAGTTTGGCTCGATCATGATGATGGGATTGATCGGAATTATCATAGCCATGGTAGTCAATTGGTTTATGCAAAGTGCTGCACTTGATTACATCATCAGTGCCGTCGGTGTCTTAATTTTCACAGGACTCACAGCATATGATATGCAGAAGCTTAAACAAATCGGAATGCAAGTTGACTCAGGAACCGATGAAGGAAATAAATATGCTCTTATGGGTGCATTAACTCTTTACCTCGATTTCATCAATCTCTTTTTGTTTCTCCTTCGCTTCTTGGGAAATAGAGATTAATCATTCATTGAAATTAAGAATCCGACCTTCGTCGGATTTTTTTATTTGTAACCACCTCAAAACCAAATTATACTTATGAAAGCATACGTTTTTCCAGGTCAAGGATCACAGTTTCCGGGAATGGCCAAAGAACTCTACGAGCAGTCTGAAGAAGCTAAAGCGCTTTTTGAACAAGCAAACGAAATTCTCGAGTTCCGAATCACAGACATTATGTTTGGAGGTACCCAAGATGACTTGAAAGAGACTAAAGTAACCCAACCCGCTATCTTTTTACACAGCGTTATTTTGGCTAAGATGCTTGGAGATAAATTTCAACCGGACATGGTCGCGGGGCACAGTCTCGGTGAGTTTTCTGCATTGACCGCAGCAGGTGCTTTGAGTTTTGAGGCTGGCTTGAAGTTGGTGGCCCAACGTGCCAATGCCATGCAAAAGGCTACCGAGCAAACAAAGGGAACAATGGCAGCCATATTAGCCTTGGACGACGAAGTAGTGGAGAAGCTTTGTGCAGAAATTGATGGTATAGTCGTTCCGGCCAACTACAATTGCCCTGGCCAATTGGTGATCAGTGGAGAGCTGGACGCTGTCCAAAAAGCCTGTGATGCTCTTTCGGCAGCAGGTGCCCGACGAGCTATGATTTTACCCGTAGGTGGTGCATTCCATTCGCCACTTATGGAACCGGCCAGAGCCGATTTAGCCTCAGCCATAGAATCGACTGAGATTAAATCACCGTCCTGCCCGGTTTACCAGAATGTATCTGCAGAACCTGTGACTGATCCCGCCACGATCAAAGCAAACTTGGTCGCACAGCTTACCGCTCCTGTGCGTTGGACGCAAACCATGCAAAACATGATTGCAAACGGAGCTACCGCTACAATTGAAGTGGGCCCTGGAAAAGTTCTTCAGGGACTCTTTAAGAAAGTAGATCGAGGTTTTGAAACGTCTTCTGCTGAATTATAAACTCCAGTAAAGAAACTTATTAATCTTCCCTCGGTAGATTCCTTTTAGGTCAACGAATACACCATCCGCATCGATAATCTCCTCGAAGTAACTCTCGGGGAGATTATCGTATTCAGAGTGATTTACCGCTACGATTACTCCATCGTATTTAGGATTGGGCTTTGGAGCCAAATCATACCCATACTCATCCTTCACCTCTTCAGGAGAGGCATGAGGGTCTATAACGTCCACCTTCACACCAAAAGACTCTAACTCTTTCACTGTATCTACCACCTTAGAGTTACGAATATCGCTCACATTCTCTTTGAAAGTAGCGCCCATAACCAGCACTTTGGCGTTTTGGATATGCTTTCCTTTTGAGATGATCTTCTTCACGGTTTGTTTCGCCACGTAAGCTCCCATCGAGTCATTCACAAATCGACCTGAGTTGATGATCTGCGCGTGGTATCCTAGTTTCTCCGCTTTATGTGTGAGGTAGTACGGGTCGACACCAATGCAGTGACCGCCTACCAATCCCGGACGGAAATTCAAGAAATTCCATTTAGTCCCTGCAGCTTCCAACACTTCGTAGGTGTTGATTCCCATCCTATTGAAAATAATCGAAAGCTCGTTGATCAAAGCAATATTTACATCTCGTTGCGTATTCTCAATAATCTTGGCTGCTTCAGCAACTCGAATGGAGCTTGCACGGTGCACTCCTGCGTCAACTACCAATTCGTAAACCTTGGCAATGATTTCAGCCGATTCAGCGTCGCAGCCTGCAGAAACCTTAACAATACTGCGAAGAGTGTGCTCCTTGTCTCCCGGATTAATCCTTTCAGGGCTGTAGCCTACCTTAAAGTCTTCCACAGATTTTAAGCCACTGATCTCTTCGATCACAGGAACACAATCTTCCTCGGTACAACCAGGATAGACAGTACTCTCGTAAACAACATAATCGCCTTTTGATATGGCGTTAGCAACCGTTTTGGACGCAGCCAATACAGGAGTCAAATCAGGCTTATTTCCAATATCGATTGGAGTAGGCACTGCTACGATAAAAAAGGAAGCCTCCTTCAAATCTTCTGCATCGGCAGTGAAGGTTATGTCACAACCTTCAAAATCAGATGACTCCAATTCATTGCTTGGATCTATTCCATTATTCATCAATGCAACCCGATCGGGGTTGATATCGAAACCAATTACGGAAACTTTTCTGGCGAATTCCAAGGCTATGGGAAGACCCACGTAACCGAGGCCAATGACCGCCATTTTCTTCTCTTTGTTTAAGAGGGAATTGTACATATCAGGAATTATTCTTGTCTCTTACTTTGTAAATTCTTTCGATGATGTCTACCACCTTTAAACCTTCGAGGGCATTGGTAGTGGCCACATTTCTATTCAAAATAGTGTCAACCACGTTTTCAATTACGAAGTGGTGATTGGCAGCACTTCCTTTATAAGCGCCATAATCATTGGCGGGACTAGACTCGCTAAGCTCAGGCATCTCATAGCCTTCTACATTGCAAACCTCAACTTCATTCATGTATTGACCGCCAACCTTCACGCTTCCTTTGCTGCCTATCACGGTTATGCTGCTCCCTAAGTTTTTGCCCCAAACAGAGGTCGAGTAATTCAAGGAGCACTTACCTCCGTTAATGAAGTCAAAAGTCACCAAACCACTGTCTTCAAAATCGGTTAAACCCTTATGATTGAAGTCGGCAAAACGACCTTCAATGTTCTCGATATCTCCAAACAACCAGTACATGATATCGATGAAGTGAGAAAATTGGGTAAACAGTGTTCCCCCATCAAGATCGGCTCTTCCCTTCCAGCCTTCCTTCTTGTAGTACCGCTCATCGCGGTTCCAGTAGCAGTCGATGTCCACCAAGAAGATCTCACCCAAACGCTTATTCTCAATCATCTCTTTCAACCAAGCCGAAGGAGGAGAATAACGATTTTGCATGACGCAAAAAACGTGTCTACTCACCTGAAGTGCCTTGAAGATCACCTCTTCACAATTCGCTTTCGACAAGCCCATTGGCTTTTCACAAACTACGTGCTTCTTTTCATTCAAAGCCTTTAACGACTGAGAGGCGTGCAGTCCATTGGGAGTACAAATATTCACCACATCGATTTCAGGATGGGCTTTGAACATTGCCTCCATAGTGGAGAAAAAAGACTCTTCGATCCCCTCCGCTCCGCATTCAGCAGGAGAGGCGTTATCAACTACTGCGACCAATTCCGCTTCGTCATTTCGTCGGATCATTTCCGCATGGCGCTTTCCGATGTGGCCGTAACCTACTATAGCAAACTTTACTTTTTGTTGATTCATTGCTTTCTGACCTTTCCGTCTTCAAGAATATACTTATCGCCACTTTCAGGGCAAATGGCCGAACCCTTTGAATCGAATTCGAGTCGATGACCAAACTCGCTTATCCAACCCAATTGCTTGGCAGGATTTCCAATTACCAATGCAAAGGGAGCCACCGTTTTGGTAACTACTGCACCCGCCCCGATAAAAGCATATTCACCAATATCATTTCCGCAAACAATGGTAGCATTAGCGCCAATACTAGCACCTTTTTTCACAACTGTTTTGGCGTATTGATCTCTTCTGATGACAGCACTTCGTGGATTCGTGACATTGGTAAAAACCATTGACGGCCCTAAAAAGACATCATCTTCGCAGATGACACCAGTATAGATGGAAACGTTGTTTTGGACTTTCACATTTCTACCCAAAATCACTTCAGGAGAGATGACTACATTCTGGCCTATATTGCACTTTTCTCCAATCTTGCAATTGGGCATGATGTGCGAGAAATGCCAAATCCTTGTGCCTTCACCTATTTCGCAGCCCTCATCAACAACTGCCGTTTCATGTGCTTGAAAACTCATTATCGACGAATGTAATTATCGAAATGTTTGTGATCCTTCTTGTAAAGATCATCCTCGCTCAATGTTTTGAAATAGGCCAATGTTCTTTCCAAACCATCGTACCGCTCTACTTGCGGCTCCCAATCAAGGATTGCCTTTGCCACTGAAATATCAGGACGACGCTTCTTGGGATCATCGTGAGGTAGATCTTTATAGATGATTTTAGTTTTGGCTCCCGTCAATTCTACAATCTCTTCAGCAAAAGACTTGATCGTAATTTCATCAGGATTCCCAATGTTTACGGGTTCGGCATAATCTGAAAGAAGCAATCTATAAATCCCTTCGACCAAATCATCTACGTAACAGAATGAACGAGTCTGAGATCCATCGCCAAAAACGGTAAAATCTTCACCTCTCAATGCCTGCCCAATAAAGGCTGGCAATACACGGCCATCGTTCAATCGCATTCGAGGACCATACGTATTAAAGATTCTGATGATACGCGTCTCCAATCCGTGAAAACGGTGATAAGCCATGGTTATCGCTTCTTGGAAGCGTTTCGCCTCGTCGTAGACCCCGCGAGGTCCTATGGGATTAACATTCCCATAATAAGATTCTTTCTGAGGGTGCACCTCAGGATCACCATAAACTTCACTCGTGCTAGCTACTAGGATTCGTGCTCCTTTGGCTTTGGCCAAACCCAAAAGATTGTGTGTTCCTAAGGAACCCACTTTCAATGTTTGGATAGGGATTTTCAAGTAATCAATCGGGCTGGCAGGCGAAGCAAAATGCAGGATGTAGTCCAACTCTCCGGGCACATGAACGAAATTACTTACGTCGTGGTGGTAGAAGGTGAAATCCTTTTCGGGAAAAAGATGCTCGATGTTTCTGAGATCTCCCGTTATCAGGTTATCCATCGCCATAACTTCGTAGCCTTCGGCTATAAAGCGATCGCAAAGGTGAGAGCCTAAAAACCCCGCAGCTCCGGTGATTAATACTCTCTTCTTCATGCTATTATTTTTTCTCTACCAATGCTCTCATAATGGTAGCCCAATTCTTTCATTTGACCTGGCTCAAAGAGGTTTCTTCCATCAAAAATCACCTTCTCATTTAGTCTATCGCTTACTTTATTAAAGTCAGGACTTCTAAAAACTCCCCACTCTGTTGCGATCAATAAGGCATCCGCATTTTCAAGCGCTTGGTACATATTGTCAGCATACTCGATTGTGTCTCCGTGTAGCAACTTCACATTGTCCATTGCTTCGGGATCAAAGGCCACAACTTTGGCTTTTGCCAAAAGGAGTTCTCTGATCATATAGAGAGCCGGCGCTTCTCTGATATCATCCGTATCAGGCTTGAATGCCAAGCCCCAAAGAGCAAATGTTTTTCCCTCCAAATTATCGCCGTAGTACTCCTTCACCTTGTGAATCAAGGAAAGCTTTTGACGGTCGTTAACCTTTAGAACTGAATCCAGTATTTCAAAATGGTAACCCGATTCGTTTCCACTTCGAACCAATGCTTGGACATCTTTTGGGAAACAGCTTCCGCCGTATCCGATTCCCGGGAAAAGGAAACGCTTTCCTATTCGAGCGTCTGTTCCGATACCCGCGCGAACTTTGTCCACATCTGCACCCACCAACTCGCAAAAGTTGGCAATCTCATTCATGAAAGTAATCTTGGTAGCCAAGAATGCATTTGCAGCATATTTCGTCAATTCAGCCGATTTTTCGTCCATCACGATCAAGGGATTGCCCTGACGAACAAATGGCTTGTATAGGTCTGTCATCACCTTGGCCGCACGCTCCGAAGAGGTTCCGATTACCACGCGGTCAGGTTTCATAAAATCTTCAACAGCAAAGCCTTCGCGAAGGAATTCGGGGTTGGAAACCACATCGAAATCAACTTTAGCATTTTTGGCAACAGCCGCATGGACCAACTCCGCCGTACCAACGGGAACTGTACTTTTATCAATGATGACCTTGTAATCATCTATAATTTTACCAAGCTCCTCGGCCACACCAAGAACGTAGGAAAGATCGGCAGATCCATCTTCACCGGGAGGAGTTGGCAAAGCCAAGAAGATAATGCTTGATTTCGACACTGCATCTTTAAGATCGGTCGTAAAACGCAAGCGATCTTGACGGATATTTCTTTCGAAAACGGTATCGAGATAAGGCTCGTAAATCGGCACCTCGCCGTTTTGCATTCTTTCGACTTTTTTCTCGTCAATGTCTACGCAGATCACGTCATTTCCCGTGTCAGCGAAGCAAGTTCCGGTAACGAGGCCTACATAGCCTGTTCCAACGACTGCAATATTCATGATCGTTTTTCCTTTACAAAGGTTTTCACCGTATCGGTGATATAGGTTAGTTGTTCTTCGTCCAGTTCAGTCTGCATAGGCAAAGAAAGAACCGTCTCACAGAGCTGCTCGGTTATCGGGAAAGTACCTTCACTGTATCGATCGTCTCGATACGCTTTTTGCAAGTGAAGTGGCACAGGATAATAAATCATCGCAGGAACACCTTTTGACTCCAGGTATTCTTTCATCTCGCTACGATCCAACCCATTTAACACCATAGTGTATTGATGAAAGACGTGATTAGATTTAGCATAGCGCGCAGGTGTGGTAATTTCATCCAACTCCTTAAAAGCTTCATCGTAGTGGCTGGCAGCCGCATTTCTACTGGCAGCATATGAATCCAGATGGCGCAACTTAATTCTCAAGATAGCCGCTTGGATAGAGTCCAATCTCGAATTTACTCCCACTCGATCGTGATAATATCTTTCGGCTTGACCGTGATTGGCAATCGAGCGAATTCGGTGAGCCAAATCATCATCATTGGTGAAAATAGCCCCTCCGTCACCATAGCAACCGAGATTCTTTGATGGGAAAAAAGAAGTGGCCCCAACGTTTCCGATGGTACCGGCTTTCTGTTTCCTACCATCTGCAAATGTGTAATCTGCACCAATTGCCTGAGCGGTATCCTCTATTACAAAAAGATCGTGCTCCTCAGCCAACTTCATGATCTCCTCCATGGGAGCAGATTGCCCAAACAAATGGACGGGAACAATGGCTTTTGTTTTTGGTGTGATGGCTTTCTTGATTGAATCAATATCAATATTAAACGTGGCAGGGTCAACGTCAACCAAAACAGGAGTCAATTGCAAAAGCGCAATGACTTCTGCTGTCGCAACGTAGGTGAAGTTTGCCGTAATGACTTCATCACCCGGCTGCAAGCCAAGGCCCATCATCGCAATTTGAAGGGCGTCAGTACCGTTAGCACAGGGAATGACGTGTTTCACATCGAGGTACTGTTCCAACTCGCTCTGAAACGCTTTAACCTCAGGTCCGTTGATGTAGGCCGATGAACGAATAACGTCAAGTACTGCCTTGTCGATTTCCTCTTGCATCTTCTCATATTGGGAGATGAGATCGACCATTTGAATTTTCTTCATGGAAAGGCTTAAATTTGGACGGCGAATATACGTATAAATGCACAGATCAACCCCTTTGACACCTAGCCTTACCTCGGTTTATTTACAAAAATTCCGAAGCCTCATTATTGTGGCGCTCTGCCTTTGCTGCGCTATTGTTGGGAAAAGCCAATCCGACATTTCGAAGGATAGCATCGCTATGTCGCTCTTTCAAATTCAAGGTGGATTTCAGCAACCTTATGGTGATATGGCTGAACTGTACGGGGCAAACTTCAATATTGGGTTCTCATATGCGTTCAAGACAAAAAATAATTTTCTCTTAGGAAGTGATTTTCTCTTTCTCTTCGGTGACAATGTGAAGAACTCAGAAACAATCGCTCATGGGTTGCGAACGAGTTCAGGGCAAATTATTGGAATAACGGGAGAGTTTATCCTACCAATCGTTCAGCAAAGAGGCTTCACGGGAGGATTTTATGTTGGAAAGATTTTTCCGATCATCGGACCAAACCCCAGCTCCGGATTAGAAATTCGTTTTGGTGTTCAATACATAGAGCACCGAACGTGGATCGAGCTTCGACAGGACGATTACCCGCCGCTGGAAGGAGAATACCGAAAAGGGTACGACAGAAAACGAGCAGGTTTTGCAACCAATCAGTTCATAGGCTATCGCCATTTCAGCAACAATCGATACGCCAACTTCTTTATCGGTTTAGACTTCTACCAAGGCTTTACTACTGATTATCGCTCATACAACATAGATCAGATGGAAGAAACCAATGGCGATTATTTTGATATGATGATCGGATTGAAGCTAGGGTGGGCACTTCCCGTATACAAGCGATACGCTGATAAATTTTACTTGGATTAATGCAGGGACTCTATTCCCTTGGCATCAGACTTTATGGGTTGGCGATATCCATAGCAGCTCTTTTTCAAGAAAAGGCATCAAAGTGGAAGTCAGGCAGAAAAAATTACTTTGAAAATCTTCCGACCGGATTGGAAGGCTGTATCTGGATTCACTGCGCCTCTTTGGGCGAATTTGAACAAGGCCGCCCGATTATTGAAGCCTTGAAAGAAAAGTCTTCACAAAAAATCTTACTCACTTTCTTTAGTCCATCGGGTTACGAAATCCGAAAAGACTACAAAGAAGTAGATGCAGTAGTCTACCTGCCGCTCGACACGAAGAGCAATGCACGCAGGTTTGTAGATCATTTCAAGCCTTCGTCGGCTATTTTTGTGAAGTACGAGGTATGGCATCATTTCTTTCGGGAGATGCAAAGGCGAAAAATTCCTCACTACATGGTTTCGGCTATTTTCCGAAAGGATCAGATTTATTTCAAACCATACGGAGATTGGTTTCGAGAGACGCTGAAAGGGGTAAATCACATTTTTTGCCAAGACGAAAATTCAGAAAAACTTCTCTACTCACAAAGCATCAGCCGTGTTTCGATTGCAGGTGACACCCGTTTTGACAGGGTAAAAAAACTAGCAGACTCCTTCACTCCTGTGGAAAAAGTAGAAGACTGGCTCGACGGGAGGAGAGCCATCGTAGCGGGAAGCACGTGGCCGGAAGATGAGGACTTAATTGCTGAGTTAATCGCGAAGGCTCCGGCAGATGTGGCGTTTATCATCGCTCCTCATGAAATCAAACCCCAAAAGATTGACCGACTCAAAAAAAGGCTGAAAGAAACGGATCAATACTCCAATTGGAAAATGGGCAATAGTGCTACACGAGTTCTTATCGTCGACACCATCGGACTTCTGGGGAAGCTCTACCATTATGGTGAAGTGGCATATATCGGTGGTGGGTTTGGATCAGGAATTCACAACACACTGGAGGCAGCCGTTTATGGAATCCCCGTGGTTTTCGGGCCAAAACACGAAAAGTTCAGAGAAGCCAAAGGCCTAGTAACTGTCGGAGCTGCTTTTTCAGTTCACGACCAAAAGGATTTTAATCAGATCATGATTCAACTTTTGGAAGATGGTTCCTTTCGCCGAAAGGCAGGTCAGCAAGCCAAGAGTTATGTGGATTCCCAAGCAGGGGCTACCGAAAAGATTCTGAAGGAAATATTGAACTAGGCCGAGCGCCCGTATTTCGCCACCTTAATCCTGTCGCCGATAAAGGTTACCAGCATTCCCGCGATCAAAGCAATAGCACCAAACTTGGCCGCATTCATCGCCATGGGCTCGTCCATCTGCTTCACGTAAATGGCTACCAATCCCCATAACACGGCAAAACCGTAGATGTAATCATTTTGAGTGATGACCATAATGAGCGCCAGAGCAGCTGCTACAGCGATGGCAATCAGCGCAAAGAGGCCTTCGTTATTTACAAAAAACGGAAGATTGAATGAAGTCAGCACGACAGCAGCATTGACGACCGCCGCCAAACTCACCCAGCCGAAGTAAAGCCCGAAAGGCACGTGAAAAAAGTAGCGTTGAGTCGTACCGATGGATCTCTTGACGCGATAGAATATTTTGAAAATCGAAACCAGACTGATCAAAATTACAGCCATCAAAGCGAGCGAAAGCACGAGCCAATCGTTTTGGAATGCCACTAACCAGAGACAGTTAGCCACGACATTGATCATAAAATAAGGCCAAATCAATTTGTAGAACCGCACCTCTTTGCCTTTGAAGAATTGCCAAACGGCAAAAATCGCAAGGGTAAGATAAATGACTCCCCAGATGCTGAAGGCGTAACCTTCGGGGGTAATGAGCGTTGGGTATTTGGTGCTAATGTCGGCATTAGTCTGTCCGCCAAACGGGATAATGTTAGACAGAGCGTTGACTAAAATTAGGACGAAGACCCCAAAAATAAAGGTCACTCGCTTGATGATGTCGTAGGTGTAGGCGGTTCTCATATGTTAGGTCTCCCCTAAAAAGACTTCGATTTAAGTGTCAAATTGTTTTCTTTGAGGAGAATGCAAAGTTAGTCAACTCTACTCCCCTAGAAACAAAAGTAGTTATGAAAAAAACAAGAACTATTGGTCTTTCCCTACTTGTGGTTGCATTCATTGCTTTTTATTTTTTGCTCTACCCCAAGTTGGAAATAATGTCGGGCTACAATGCCAAGATCTTGTGCTCCTGCCTTTTCGTTTCTGAAATTGACGAAGAGCGAGCCACAGACATCGACCTTGGGTTCGGACCGCTTTGGCTGGCCTCGAGAGACATTGACTATGAGAATAAAGTGATCAGGACTTCGGTTTTTGGCCTTCACCCGAAGGTGGCTATTTACCGTGAAGGCTTGGGGTGTAGCCTGCTTCACGATCAGACAAAACCTACGGGCAGCTTGCCCGAAATGGGAATAAAAGACAAATCCGATTGGCCGATTCAGGCTTTTGCAGGAGAAGCCGATTTACAAGCCGTCTTGCAAAAAGCGTTTGATGCGCCCGGCGAAAACAAATTAAATACGCGAGCCGTGCTGGTGTTGAAAAACGGGATGATTGCAGGTGAGGCTTACGCGGATGGAATCACACCAACAACACCTCTTTTGGGATGGAGCATGGCGAAAAGCCTAACAGCTACTATGGCGGGAGTACTTGCCAAAGATGGTTATTGGTATCTGGATTCACCACTGCCTATCGAAGAATGGAAAGGGAGCCCGAGAGAAGATATAACGCTGGCAAATGCCTTGAATATGACAACCGGTATCGAATGGGAAGAAGAATACGGCTCCGTAAGCCCAGCCACAAAAATGCTCTACGGTTCGAACAATATGGGAGCTTCTGCAGCTGATTATCCCTTAGAGTTTGAACCAGGGGAATTTTGGGAATACTCTTCGGGAACGACCAATATCCTCTCCTACGCCATGGCTCAGGCTTTTGAGTCCCAACAAGAATACTTGGAATTCCCTTACGAACGAATTTTTAAACCACTCGGAGCCGAGACATTCGTGCTCGAAACAGATGCTTCAGGGCATTTCGTAGGTTCTTCATATGGATACGCCTCAGCCCGCGACTGGGCCAAGCTCGGGCAGCTATTCCTCAACGAAGGGAATATTTACGGCGAGCAAATAATCGATACGGCTTGGGTAGAATTTTGCAGTACGCCTGTGTCCGAAAGCGACGGAATCTACGGGGGTCAGTTTTGGTTCCCCCATGCGCGTGGTCAAGAAGGCTACCGCCCGACCGATTATGCCATGGATGGCTTTCAAGGTCAGATCGTCTCGATTCATCCAGAAGATGAGATGGTGATCGTCCGATTGGGAGTAGCATACGAGGAAAGTGATTTTGACTTTGGTAGCTGGGTGAAGGAAGTGAGAGAAGTGGTGAAGTAAAGCTTTGAACTTCTTACAGAGATAGCTAGAGTTAAGACCAAAAAAAACAGAGCTCGAAATGAACTCTGTTTTGGTACCCGGAGCGGGACTTGAACCCGCACGGCCGCAAGGGCCACAGGATTTTAAGTCCGGCGTGTCTACCAATTCCACCATCCGGGCGAATTGGGACGGCAAAGTTAAAATTTTTGGTGGCTTGGCAAGTGGATTGGAAAAAAGATTAAATGTGATTCATTTGTAGCGTCAAGGCATGCCTTGAAGCGTACAAATGAAAGTCATTTTTAAGGGGATTGGCCTTCGCTGCGGTGATCCCAAGGGGTGGGACTTTCAACCAAAGCTAATCCGACTTCGTCAGATTCATGCTTTTTTCATTTTCTGAAGCCTGTGAGCGAGCTTTAGCAGCGATTGACTGCTCAGGTCAGTACTATTAAAAGGGATTGGCCTGCGCTTTGCTACGGCCATCCCAAAGGGGGAGGCTTTCAACAAAAGCCAATCTGACTGAGTCAGATTTAGCCTTTTTTCATTTTCTGAAGCCTGTGAGCGAGCTCACGCTTCAGAAAATGAAAAAAGCCATCACAACTTCGTCGTGATGGCTTTTGTTGAGCGGGAGACGGGATTCGAACCCGCGACCCCGACCTTGGCAAGGTCGTGCTCTACCAGCTGAGCTACTCTCGCGTAATTCTCAAATGCTTCGTTTCAATCGATTTTGAAAAGAAAAGCTCCCTGGAAGCAGAAGGCCTGAACGAATCAGGACTTGCATTTGGGTTGGCAAAATTAACCAATAATTCCTTTTGGCAAAATAAATCTACCTCGCATTATTTGATGACAAGACATAATGAAGGTCGAAGGCTTTAAAATGGCGGTATTTTCACGACAGAAGCATAGCCGTAGCTATAGTGATGGAGGGAAGATGGCAAAGCGCCCGCCATTGAAGAGAGTTTGGCCTGGAATAGTTTTGCCATTGAAAAATGCGAGGTCAGCTCCCCGTAATTTTTTTGATCTCATTGAGCTTCATCAAAGCTTCTACAGGAGTGAGGGAATTGATGTCAATAGCCACTATCTCATCTCGAATCTGCTGGAGAACAGGGTCATCCAATTGAAAAATACTCAACTGCATTTCATCCTTGTTGGCAATCTTCCCTTTGGCATCCAGCGCCTCTCCCGAGTGTGTTTTTTCCAATCGAGATAAAATGGACTTGGCTCGATCGAGCAAACTGGTTGGCATTCCCGCCATTTGTGCCACGTGAATCCCGAAACTGTGCTCGCTTCCTCCAGGCTTTAGTTTTCGCAGAAAGATAATTTTGTCTTTGTACTCCTTTACGCTCACGTTGAAGTTCTTAATCCGAGAGAAGATCGACTCCATTTCATTCAATTCGTGGTAATGAGTGGCGAAAAGTGTTTTCGCTCGTAAAGTTTTCTGTTCGTGCAGATACTCGGCAATGGCCCAAGCGATGGAAACGCCATCGTAAGTGCTCGTTCCGCGACCGATCTCGTCGAGAAGCACCAAGCTACGATCGGACAAGTTGTTGAGAATACTGGCCGTCTCATTCATTTCGACCATGAAGGTCGACTCGCCCGAAGAGATATTGTCGCTGGCCCCTACCCTCGTGAACACCTTATCGACCACACCGATTTCGGCATCCGAAGCGGGAACGTAAGAGCCAATTTGAGCCATCAAAACGATCAAGGCTGTTTGGCGTAGCAGCGCCGATTTACCCGACATGTTTGGTCCGGTAATCATCATGATCTGGGTATTCTCATTGTCGAGCTCCACGTCATTTTCAACGTAAGCCTCTCCCGTGGGCAGTTGGTGCTCAATAACTGGGTGGCGCCCACCGTGGATCTTCAACTCGTGTCCTTCGTTCATTTGCGGACGAATGTAATTCAGCTCTACTGCCGTTTCGGCAAATGAGAGGTAGCAGTCGACTTCGGCAATCCGACGAGCGTTCAGCTGTATTGGCTCTACGAAGGCTGCCAAGTCGGCAATCAAATCGTTGTAAAGTCGAGACTCCAATTCATTGATCCGCTCTTCGGCTCCGAGAATTTTTTGTTCGTAGGTTTTCAGCTCTTCCGTAATGTAGCGCTCGGCATTTACGAGAGTTTGCTTCCGCACCCATTCTTCGGGCACCTTATCCTTGTGGGAATTTCTCACCTCGAGGTAATAGCCAAAAACATTGTTGAAGGAGATCTTCAGACTTTGAATTCCCGTGCGCTCCGTTTCTCGCTGTTGAATTTTGAGGAGATGGTCTTTTCCGTTCTTTTTAATAGCGCGGAGCTCATCCAGCTCTTCGTTGACACCTTCAGCTACGACGCCTCCTTTGTTTAATTGAACAGGAGCTTCAGGATTGAGTTCATTCGCAATTCGTTCTACCACACTAGCGCAAGGATTAAGCTGTTCGGCGAGTTGAGTCAGAGAAGAGTTTTTGGATTCATCCAACTGGTCTTTAATGGGTAGAGTTGCTTTCAAAGCCCTCCCCAATTGAAGCACCTCTCTCGGATTAATCCGTCCAACACTCACTTTGGATATCATCCGCTCGATATCGCCGATCTGTTCGACCTGATGTCGAATAAAATCTGCCACTTTTTTCTCTGTGATAAAGTATTCTACAGCTTCGTGCCGCTGTGTAATGGCCTTAACCGATTTTAGCGGAAGCATAAGCCAGCGCTTCATCAATCGACTTCCCATCGGAGAAATGGTTCGATCAATCACCATTTGAAGAGAAGTTCCCCCTTCATTCATGGGGTAAACCAATTCCAAGTTTCGGATGGTAAATCGGTCGAGCCAAACGTATT
Source organism: Cryomorphaceae bacterium 1068 (assembly GCA_027214385.1). Taxonomy (NCBI): domain Bacteria; kingdom Pseudomonadati; phylum Bacteroidota; class Flavobacteriia; order Flavobacteriales; family Cryomorphaceae; species Cryomorphaceae bacterium 1068. The sequence continues at coordinate 62,510 of JAPVXR010000015.1, forward strand.
TGTCCTCGTCGATTCGTTTAAGCTGACTGAGGTGGCCTAGCTTGTGGTGGTGCGTTTCACTCAGGTAGTGGAGAGCAGCACCGGCAGCAATGATGGCCATTTCCATTCCTTCAATGCCGAATCCCTTAAGGGATTTCGTTTTGAAGTGAGAGACGAGTTTATCTCGGGCAAAATCTTCTGTAAACACCCAATCGTCAAGTCGAAAGGTGTGGAATTTTCCGCCAAATGCATTAAGGAACACTTGTTCGTTGTGTCGCTGAAAGAGCACTTCGCTTGGCTTAAAGCTTTGGAGCAGTTTTTCTACGTAAGCAGAAGAGCCTTCGGTGGTGAGAAACTCACCCGTTGAAATATCGAGGAAGCTCACTCCCGCCTTTTCTTTTCCAAAGTGAACTGCCGCCAAGAAGTTATTCGACTTGTGATCGAGCACTTGGTCATTGTAGGCCACTCCCGGAGTTACCAGTTCGGTAACTCCGCGTTTCACGATGCTCTTGGTCATTTTCGGATCTTCCAGCTGATCGCAAATAGCAACGCGGTAACCCGCTCGAACCAACTTTGGTAAATAGGTATCAAGCGAATGATGTGGAAATCCTGCCAACTCGATATGAGCAGCTGCGCCGTTTTTCCGCTTGGTGAGGACAATTCCTAAAACATTGGAAACCGTAATGGCATCTTTTCCAAAAGTCTCGTAGAAATCTCCTACCCGAAAAAGCAGCAATGCATCGGGATACTTGGCCTTAACACCAAGGTATTGCTTCATCAAAGGGGTTTCCTTTGGTTCGTTTGCCTTTGTGCTCTTTGGCTTTGCCTTTGTTTTGGTAGTATCCACGCGCTGTTTATTCCTTGTTCACGAAAATACCAATACCTTTCCGGAAGGAAAAAATGCAGGATTTCTAGTTTTCAATTCTTATGAACAAGAAGGTACCAAACGAAGCGCTGAATCGCTTAACGGAAAAAGAATTCAAGAATGCAGCTAAGACCCCTGTTGTGGTGGTGTTGGACAACGTGAGAAGCGCTCAAAATGTTGGTTCTGTTTTTCGCACTAGCGATGCATTCAGGTTGGAAAAGATTTGCCTTTGTGGAATTACTCCTACTCCCCCTTCCCGAGAAATGAACAAGACTGCCCTTGGAGCGACAGAATCTGTTGACTGGGAATACTTCGCCGATACGATTTCTTGTCTCGACATATTATTCGAACAAGGTTTTGAATGTATTGCCGTGGAGCAAACTGAGAATTCAGAAAAACTTGGCGACTTTAAAATTGAAAGCGAAAAAAAATATGCCTTGATTCTAGGCAATGAGGTGGACGGTGTAGATCAAGAAGTAATTGATCGATGCCCCAAAAGCCTCGAAATACCACAGATTGGGACAAAACATTCGATCAATATTTCCGTATGTACCGGCATTACCATTTGGGAATTTTATCGTCAGATAAAAACTGAGGGTTCGTAGAACTTGTATTTCTTATATTCGTCCCTTTATCTTTGATAGCTGTGAATAAGTTTTGTCGGTACGTTTTTCTAATTCTGTTCATCTCCTCCTTTTCGGGAGTGAATGCTCAGTATTTCAGCGGGCAAACTTCGTACTGGAAGAGCCAGCGCCACAGTTTCGGAATGGGCCTCGGTGCTTCTTTCTTTTTGGGCGAACTCGGTGGAAGAGACCAAATAGGGACGGACTTCATCTATGACTTAGAAATATCGAAGACTCGTCCTGCCCTACAACTCATGTATCGATACCAATTGGGAAGCCGATTTTATGCGAAAGCTCAATTTGCTTTTGCCTATATAGGTGGGAATGATGCACTGACAGAAGAGATATTCAGGAGAAATCGGAATCTAAGTTTTCGATCAAACATATTTGAATTTTCTATTCAAGGAGAGTTTGATGTGATCGACTTTACTCCAAAAAATCGCTACGGAAAAGTCAAACAAGGAAAACTCGAAGGTTCTGCACTATACATCTCAGCAGGAGTGGGTGTAACCAGATTCAATCCACAAGCGAATTTTGAAGGGTCGTGGTACAACCTTCGCGATTTCGGCACAGAAGGACAGCTTCAGGATGGTGGACCATCACAGTATTCACTATATACTGTGGTTATACCGCTAGGTATTGGATATCGCCTTCAGATCAATAAAGAATGGACGGTAGGATTTGAAATCGCTCATCGCATCACGTTTACGGACTACATGGATGATGTAAGCACCGTGTACTTCGACAATCAAGTCATAGAAGACAACCAAGGAGAACTAGCTGCTTACTTTGCGGACCCCAGCTTGGGCTATTACGTCGATGAAAACGGCTCTCGAGTTCCTCTAAATAGCACGGAAACGGGCTTTCAACGAGGAGATCCTGATGACAATGATGCCTATTTCTTTGCTATGTTCAATGCCTATTACAAAATACCCCAAAAGCGTTTCAAGCGTGGTCGTGGCCGTGTGACGAAGAGACGACGGCGAAGAGTGGTATTCTAAGGCGGTACATAGTATTGAGACAGTTCAAACTTTCTAATTTCTTTTATAGTTCACTTGACCTTTATAGCGTTCTATTCTGAAATTCATATCTCCCATGGACAACTGTAAGGAATAGAAATCATCGTCTTGTCAAAGAATCAGATTGTAACAGATCTTGATCTAGATTGATCATTCTGAATAGGAACGTGCTCTGGCAATTGAATCCAGACTTCAAGAATTCTATTTTTCTCAACTGAGGGTTTTACTCATATCCATTGTTCGCAGTTCCGATAGTTAAGCGAGAGATAGTAGTCTCCCTCACATAATGTATAAAGCTACGTGACAAATCAACTGTATGTTGCGATACCCAAGTAATATCACATCATTACGAAATAGCTAGGCTGATGGCTAACGGCCAATAAACAAAAAAGCCGTCTACCCTCAGGGTAGACGGCTTTTTAAATCAATTCGTATTGCTTATTCAGCAGCTTCGTCTTGGAAGTTTCTAAACTCCAAATCGCTGGCAGCTTTCTCTTCTAGAGAGGCATCCATGCTGTAAGCTTTATTCAAGTTTGTGGTTACCGCTTCACCATCGTTCATACGTGCACCGATGATTGCTTTAAGGTAGTAACCCTTAGCAGTATCAGCAGCGTCAGAATCATTAACGGTTTTCAAAGCAGTTTCTGTGTTTCCAGCCAATACTTGAGCCAACGCTTTATTGAAAGTGTTGTACCCTTTCATGTTCTGGATAGCAGAAGCGTAGTCACCATTTTGGATATCAATAATACCCATATTGTAATTTACTTCGTCTCCGGCTCCTGCAGCAGCTTCTAGCATCTCCATAGCGCCTGTGCGATCTCCATTCAATCTAGTGATTATGGCCATGTTGTTCTTCACAACAGGACTCTCTTCTTTAGTCATGGCATTTTCAAACATTGTTTGTGCTTGAGAAATCTCATTCTTTCTAAGGTGAATCACTCCCATATTGTTGTGTGCTCTATAGTCATCCGGGTATGTCGAAGCAGTCGTTTCGTAGATAGCATATTGCTCATTCATATCTTCAGTGAGAGTAGCAGCATAGAGCATCTCCTCAAGAGAAAGTGTGTCAGCATTTGCAGAACGTGCCAAAGCAATGATTTCTTCATCACTTCTACCTACGATATCGTAGTTCACAGTGATTTGAGATCTACGTAGTTCAGGAAGAATCTTTTCTGCAACTTCCGTGTAAGTCGCAGCTAGGTTTCTGATTTCCTCCTCGCGCTTGGTAACATCAGAGTACATCTCGAGAATTCTCAAGATCAACTCCTTGTCTGCAATGTCGGAAGCTTCCATTTTGCTTTTAAATCCTGCCCAGTCTTCGCCTTTTGGCATCAATTGGAAGAATGCCTCTTTGTCGTACTCCATTTTCGCACGATCCATCAAGCGAGAAACAGCTTTCATTGCGCTTTCAGCTCTTTCTGTTGCCAAATTCTCATTAAGACTAATTTCACCTTCCGGAGAAGCGTAAGCCATAATCTCAGCTCCTTTGAACTGGTAATCTTCGTTGCTCCCAAATTCCTTTAAGAAACTTTCGATGGCTTTGATATCCTCATCGCGAAGCTCAGAACTTCTTACGTTTGAAGAGTTTACCAAGTAGTTGATTATTGCATTCGCTTGATGAGATGTAATTCTTTCAAATTTGTCAGCACCAATGATCGGCATATCATCACTCATCACCATAAGAGGAGTAGTAATCACGCCATCCGCCAACTTATATGGCTCGAATGCTTTCTCTTTATTTCCTTGTTTTCCAAGAATGTTCAACATCAACTCAGATGTTTCCATTTCAGGAGAGTAAGCGATACGGTCAGAGTAAGTAAAGTTCTTTCCTCCTTCGTAAGGAATGACAGTGGCATTACCTGCAGCATCTTCTCCTTGATAAGAGACTGAGTCGTAAGGGGTAGATCCGCCTTCATAAGTAAGTGTTGGAGTCAATGTCACCATAGCTTTCTTACTGAAGTACTTACCGGGAAATTTACCATTGATGTTTAGCTCAACGCTATCTCCACGAACAATTAATGGCTCCGGATCAACGTTATACTCTACAGTCTCAGCATATTTTGCCATCTTGCCCAACCCACCACAGGCGGCCATAGCAAATCCGACTACGATTAAAAGTGCCGGAAATTTAAAATTCGAATGCTTCATTCGTTTGGTTTTTAAAAGGTCTTTGATTTTCCTTGTTTATTCGGTGCAAACATACATATAGTTTTTTACACAATGAAGTGATAGCAGCGGTTTTAAACCGACTTTTGCTCCGACTCAATCACCTGCTGGTGAAGACCTTTGGAACGCGGTTTTTTAATGACGGACAGCAATTTTTCATAGACGAACCGATCTTTTACGAAGTCGACCTCCGAAACATCGAGAATTAGTACCCGCATATTGTCAGATTGCTTTCTCAAAAAATCAAGGTATTTGGCTTGAACACGGCTCAAATACTCTTCTTCAATACTCTGCTCGTACCTTCTTCCCCTTTTCCTGATATTTTGAAGTAGCCTCTCGGTATCGGAATAGAGATAGACCAAAAGATCCGGCGTGGGAACGGTTTTGAACATAATATCAAAAACCTTCCTGAACAGCCGCAATTCATCTTCGTTCAAATTGGATGCTGCAAAAATCAGTGACTTACTCAATAGATAATCTGAAATTCGAACCGAGCTAAAGAGATTCCGGTCAGATCCCAGACCTGATAATTGACTGTATCGCTCAGCCAGAAAGGACATCTCCAAGGTAAAGGCATACCTTCTGGGATCAGCGTAGAATTTTGGCAAAAATTCATTGTCGGCAAATTCTTCTAAAACCAACTCCGCATTGAACTCAGATGCAAGCTTATGAGCCAAGGTCGTTTTACCCGATCCGATATTACCTTCTACCGCTATGTAGCTATAATCCATCTAACTCAATTGTACGGGTTCCGAATTGTCTTTTGATTCAAAACATAACTCCAGCATCGATTGACCAAGTAAAGGGTGTTTGTATTCAGGAGCTATATCAACCATTGGTAAAAGAACAAAATTACGAAGGTGAAGTTGAGAATGAGGAATAGTGAGCGAATCTGTTTCAATCACCTCATCGCCAAAAAATAAGATGTCGATATCAATCATTCTGGGCCTGAATGGCTCGCCTTGTTTCCTCTTCGATGTTTCTCGTCCAAGAGCCACTTCAATTTCCAGCGTTCTTTGATGAAGCTCCTCCAGACCAACCTTGGTTTGAAGGGCGCAGCACATATTTAAATACGCCCTTTCATCTACATAGCCCCAAGCCGGTGACTCGTAAATCTTGGATTTAGAAACGACCTCTCCTATCTCTCCTAACATGAGTATGGCTTTCTCTAAGGACTCCAGTCTATTTCCCAAGTTACAGCCCAAGCCCAAATAGACGGTTTGTACAGATTTTTCTTCAATCACGACTTCATCATTTCCCAGCTTCCGCTAAAATATCAGATTGACCAGTCGTGTATTTAACGAACCAAAACACGGTAAGGCAACCTACTTTTGTACAAAGGAAAAAAAAGAATGAAGCAATTTTTCAAATTCATGTTTGCAAGCCTTTTGGGAACACTGATTTCCCTGTTTGTCTTGCTATTTGTAGGAATATTAATTATCGGAGGAATTTTCTCTGCTGCTTTCAGCGATTTGGATAAATCCAATCAGGTGACAAGAGTAAAGGATAATTCCATTTTGCACATAAAGTTTGATCAGCCCATCGTAGACCGAGGACCTGATGAACACTTTAATATCAATTTCGGAGGTTTTCAATCGTCGACACCAATAGGTCTTGATGAGATCTTGGAGAATATTGATAAAGCAAAAAATGACGACAAGATCAAAGGTATCTACTTCGATGTAGCCTTTGTGCCTGCGGGGATGTCAACGACTCAAGAAATACGAAACGCCCTTCTGGATTTTAAAGAAAGCGGAAAGTGGATAGTGAGTTACAATGAAATCTTTACACAAAAAGCGCTTTACTTGAGCTCTGTAGCAGATGAGACCTATATCTATCCGGAAGGATTTATGGACTTTCGAGGATTGAATGCCGAGGTGACTTTCTTCAAAAAGCTTCTTGATGAATTGCAAATTGAACCTCAAATCATTCGTGGATCTAACAACAAGTTCAAAAGTGCTGTGGAGCCTTTCATTTTGGAAGAAATGAGCCAGGCAAGCCGCATGCAAACTACAAAATGGCTGGAATCAATGTGGGGCACAATGCTCGACGGAATGGGTGAGAGCTACTCAATGTCGGCAGACCAATTGAATGAAATAGCTGAGAACTACTCCATTCAGATACCTTCTGACGCTGTTGACGCAGGTATGGCAACTGCCGTGATGTATGAGGATGAAGTAATGGACGTTCTTCGTGCAAAAACCGAAACTGACGAGGATGATGACCTCAATTTCGTTAAACTGACCAAATACCTGAAAGCTCCCAAGCCTACTAAAGAAACGGGTGACTTCACTCTCTCGTACAAGAAAGACAAGATTGCGGTTATTTATGCTCAAGGAAATATTGGTTTGGGTGAATCAGGTGACGGCGCCATCGGAAGCGACACATACACCGAAGCTATTAAAGCAGCTAGAAAAGACACCTCAGTTAAGGCGATTGTCCTCAGAGTGAACTCTCCGGGGGGGGTTGCGATGGCTGGCGACATGATTTGGCACGAAGTGGTGATGGCTCAAAAGGCCAAGCCACTTGTCGTATCAATGGGAGATGTAGCCGCATCTGCGGGATACTACATCAGCGCGCCGGCCGATAAGATTTTTGCTATGCCCACTACCATCACAGGCTCAATCGGGGTATTCGGCATTATACCGAACATGAAGGGATTCTTCAACAATAAAATCGGGTTGACATTTGACAATGTAGAAACAAACGACTTTGCGGATTTTGGCGGAGTAAGCAGACCACTAAACGATGCCGAAATGGCCATTTTGCAGAAATCGGTAGACCGCACCTATGGCAATTTTGTGAACGTAGTAGCTGAAGGCCGAGATCTCAGACCCGAATTCATTGACTCGATTGGTCAAGGAAGAGTCTGGACAGGAGTGGACGCACTCGAACTGGGATTAGTAGATGAGCTGGGCGGATTGGAAGATGCAATTGCTGCTGCTGCGGAAATGGCAGAGCTCGAAGACTACACGATCAAGGAGCTTCCGAAAAGGAAGGACCCTGTGCAGCAACTTTTGGAAGACCTGAATATGGCGATGGTTAAAACCGCTTTGGGATTTGATGTAGAAAACTCAGAATTGCTCGAGCAGTACAAAACCATTCAAGACATTAAAGAGATGAAAGGCATACAGGCAAGAATGCCGTTTGTGGTGAAAGTAGACTGATCCACAGCCCTTCACAATTTCATTAAAACCCGATGTCGCTTGATATCGGGTTTTTTTATGCGCATCTTGAAGCCTGTTATTATTAACCGTATATCATCTAAACCAATCTAATCCTATTATGAAAAATTTCAACAATCTTACCATTGCCGTATGCACGTGTATGGTTTTCTTTCTGACCAGCATATCCATTGCCCAGACCACTCATATCGTCGAAGTCAGTAATTTTCAATTTACGCCTGCCAGCATTACTATCGAGTCCGGAGACATAGTGACGTTTAACAACGTTTCCGGATTCCATAATGCAAACGGTTCTACTGATGTATTCCCGGGAAACCCTGCTTCGTTCACAACCGGTAGCCCGGCCGCTGCTCCTTGGAGTGAATCAGTCGTCCTAACGGTTCCAGGTACCTACACCTACCTTTGCGATATCCACACAAATATGGTGGGTACAATCATCGTAAACAGCAGCGAACCACCTTGTGAAAACCCTTACCCGGCGGTCACAGGCTTGTCATCCGTCGTCCAGACAAATGGTGTCGCCCTGTCTTGGGACCCGATTTCCGGATCAATAGGATGCCAAGTGCGGGTAGGACCCAAAAATGGCGGTATTTTAGGGACGAGAACGATAGGAGGCAACAATGTGTCACAGTTTTTTATTCCCGGCCAATTCTTAAGCCCTGGCACTACTTACGACTGGGAAGTACGTTGCGGATGCTCTCAAAGCCCCGTAATAGCTGGACCTTGGATGGGTGCAGACTTTGCTATTCCTGCAGGCGCTGCCATCACTTCATTTCCAAATCCCACAAGCGATGTGTCCAACGTGACCTTCAGCGTTGCAGGTGAGGGATATGCAACTCTCGAAGTTTACGACATGACCGGACGCAGTCTCGAATCTCTTTTTAGCGGAATGGCTAGTGCTGACATGGATTACCGCTTCTCATTCAATGGCACAGGCTTACCTGAAGGAGTTTACATTTACAGACTCACCACAGAAACTGAAACAGTGATTGAAAAGTTCATGATTTCAAGATAAACCTTTTCGTTTTTTTCGAAGCCACAAAGAAAAAAATGAGATGTCAACTATCTTATTTTGAGGCAAGAAACTCTCTCGTTCTTGGATTTTTTGACTCAGATTGAATTTCAAGAGTGCGGCCATAGGTCGCACTTTTTTTATTCGCAGTCAAATTCCACTTCGTAACCGCTGTACTTTCTTAAGTTGATCACGTTCTCCTTGTCGAAATAGAGATATTGACCACGTATGCCGGTAAGGGTTCCCTCGATGATCTTCTCCTTGTCCAAATTGATCGACTTTACCTTTTCGGGATATTCAGTAACGGGATAATCAATCTCGTAAACCTCCGAATCAGCAATGGCATACTGCTTCAAATCTTCAGGAAAAAAGGAAATCATGGCATCACGAAGCTCCACTAAGTCTTCTTCGCCTTTTTCATCCTTCAGCATTTTTCGCCAATCGGTGCGATCAGAGAGGTACTGCTTTAACTCAATCTCAAGATCTCCTGCCAATTTGCGGTATGGGACTTCTGCTATTTTTATAGCCCGCCACGCCCCTTGATCCAGCCATCGACTGGGAATATTGGTTGATCGGGTGACCCCAACCTTTACGCCTGATGTTTGTGCCAAATAGATAAAGTGAGGTTGGTTGTGGTGTTTCTCTTCCCATTCCACATCTCGTCCTTTACCTAAATGAGCCTCACATAGCTCTGGCCTTATGATGCATGGAGCTGCTTGCGCAGCATTCATAAAACAATCGTAGCAAAACCCTTGACCAAAGGTCTTCTTGAGGCCCTTGCCGCAGTTGGTGCAATTGATTTTACCTGTCCATTTCAATGTCAACACTTTATTGATACATGGATTGACATCAGGACCAATTTCTTTATTGAGGTTGAGATTGTAATGAACTCCACCATTTACGGTAACCTTCATTTTTCTCAAAGTGCCTTTTGCATTCATCTTATTGCAGCTTGATAACTTCCTTTTTAGTATTTTGCTTCCCTATCCTGTCACTATGGCCCTTAACTCCGTCTTCTCTTGGTTTATGAAGAAGCGCTTGCATCAGATTGAGCTCTTCATGAAATATCCTGTAGAGGTTCAAAATGAGCTTTTTGAGCGCCTCATCGAAACGGCAAAGGATACAGAATGGGGCCGAAAATACGACTATGCCGGCATCCGATCACAAAGAACCTATCGAGACAGAGTGCCGCTGCAAACCTACGAAGACGTAAAGCATTATGTAAACCGAATGAAAGAAGGTGAGCAAAACTTACTCTGGCCAACGGAAATTAATTGGTTCGCAAAATCATCGGGAACTACTAGCGACAAAAGCAAGTTCATACCCGTAAGCCGAGAAGCACTGGAAGGCTGCCATTATAAAGGTGGAAAAGACTTGCTCGCCTTATACAACCACAATCATCCCGATAACGGGCTTTACAACGGAAAGTCACTTGTTTTGGGCGGCAGCAGCCAAATCAATGAATTCAGAAAGGATTCTTACTCAGGAGATTTATCTGCAATCATCATCAACAACCTGCCCCTCTGGGTAGAAATGAAGCGAATTCCGGATCGTTCCATTGCATTAATGGACAAATGGGAAGATAAGATCGAACGAATGGCGGAAAGTGTGAAGGACGAAAACGTAACGAACATGGCGGGTGTACCTTCTTGGACGCTCGTGCTGCTCAAGCGCGTTCTCGAAATGAAGGGAAAGAACACCATTCACGAAATCTGGCCTAACCTTGAGCTTTACATACACGGCGGTGTAAACTTCGCCCCTTACCGGGAACAGTTTGATCGAATTATCGGATCGGAAAAAATGAACTACTACGACAGCTACAATGCCAGCGAAGGGTACTTTGGCATCCAAGACCGCGGAAATGCAAACGATATGTTGCTTATGCTTGACTATGGTATTTACTACGAGTTCATACCGGCATCAGAATCGCATGAGGAGAATCCACGAATCGTGAGCTTGAGCGAAGTGGAGATTGGCGAGAACTACGAAATAGTCATCAGCACCAATGCGGGCCTGTGGCGCTACCGAATCGGTGACACAGTAAGTTTTACTTCGAAATTTCCTTTCAGAATTCAAGTGACAGGCAGAACGAAGCACTTTATCAATGCCTTTGGTGAAGAGCTGATTATAGACAATGCTGAAAAGGCGCTTTCCAAAGCATGCGGGGAGTGCGACTGTTCCATTGTCGATTACACGGCAGGCCCCCTTTACATGAGCAATGAAGGCACGGGGGGCCACGAATGGCTAATCGAATTTGACCGAGCTCCGCTCAATATGGAGACTTTTGCAGCCATACTGGACAATGAACTTAAAAATCTCAACAGCGACTATGAAGCCAAAAGAACGGGAGATTTGACCCTGCGATTTCCATTGGTAAAGAAAGTACCGACCAAGACCTTCTACAATTGGCTGAAAACTCAAGGCAAGCTGGGAGGACAGCACAAGGTGCCCCGCTTAGCGAATAACAGAAAGTTTCTAGACGATATCGGCGAAATGCTCGTTCAAGAAAACGTATGATCAAGGCTTTTCTCACTTCCACACTTTTTCTTTTTTGCTTGCACTTCGCACAAGCGCAATTCATGGAGCTATATACCATTCAGGGAAAATTCGATTTTATTGAATACGACAACCTTTTGAATGTCTATGGAGTGCGAAATACCGAGATCTTTAAATACAAGTCTGATGGAGCCTTTGCTTTTCGCTTTAGCGACGAACAGATGGGAGAAGTCGGCGCGCTGGACATCACGTACCCTCTGCGGCCCTTGGTGATGTATCCCGACCTGAATTACGTTGTTTTGCTCGACAATACTTTGAGCAACAACAGAGGTAGAATCAACCTATTGAATAAAAACATAAGCATGGGCACCCTCGGGTGTTCATCTGTTCAAAACCATTTTTGGTTTTATGACGCCATGAATTTTTCACTCATTCGGATGAATGAAAACCTATCGCAGGCGGCTACGACGGGAAATTTATCACAGATATTGAGAATAGACTTGAATCCAAACTACATGGTAGAGTTTGCCAATCGCGTTTACCTTAACAATCCCGAATCGGGAATTCTCGTCTTCGATATTTTCGGAACTTACATCAAAACCATTTCCATTAAAGGATTGGAAAGGTTTCAAGTATTTGAAACTACGGTGGTCTATTTTGCAGACAACAAACTGCACCAGTACAACACCATCGACTTTAAAGAAACGGAAATTGAACTCCCTGAAAAATGCGCTCAGGCCTTGATTTTCAAGAACCGAGTGGCAGGACTTTGCAGCGATAACATTAAAGTTTGGGAGCTAATCAACCCTTGAGCCTCGCTACACCGTCAATATTTGTATTTTTGCCCGTTATTCAGAAATTATGCACGTAGCAGTAGCCGGAAATATAGGTTCAGGCAAGACCACTCTTACAGGATTGTTGGCCAAGCATTACAAATGGGAAACCCATTTTGAGGATGTGGATGAAAATCCATACCTCTTGGATTTCTACAAAGACATGCAACGCTGGTCTTTCAATCTTCAGATTTACTTCTTGAACAGTCGATTCAATCAAATCGCGGAAATACGCGAGAAGAACATCAAAGTCATTCAAGACCGAACGATTTACGAGGATGCGTACATCTTTGCGCCCAACCTCCATTCGATGGGATTGATGACCACTCGGGATTTTGAGAATTACTTCTCTCTTTTTAATTCGATGGAGAACTACATTCAAGCTCCTGACCTATTGATTTACCTCCGTGCTACGGTGCCTGCCTTGGTCAATAATATCCAAAAAAGAGGAAGAGAGTACGAAGAGGCGATTCGCTTGGATTACCTCAAAAGACTGAATGAGCGATACGAAGCTTGGATTTCGACTTATGATAAGGGTAAGCTATTGATCATCGATGTGGACGACAACGCCTTCCATGAAAATGCCGAGGACTTAGGTGAGATTATTACCGCGATTGATGGTGAGATCAATGGGCTCTTCTAGCTTCAACTAAAACATTATTGCAAAAAAAAAGGCGCCTCGATTGAAGCGCCTTTTAAAATGTCTTTTAATTCGGTTAAAGTTTCACCGAAAAAGAAACGGGAACCTCATCATAAATCAATTCATCACCAAGGTCAGAGAAGAAAGAGCCCGAACCATATCGCACGTCGTGCTGTGCGCGATCAAATACGAATCCACCATCCAAGACGTATGTTCCATCCTCTTCTCTAAATTTGTATTCGCCGATTACATCACTTGACTTTCCTTTCATCGATAGGCTACCCTCAAATTTGTAAACGCCCGATTCATCCACCATTTTGGAGCTTCCGATTTTCAACGAAGCCTTCGGGAAGTTTTTTACATCGAAAAAGTCCTCTCCATGAAGGTGACCCGTCAAATCAGCATTTGATTCCGGATCCTTGATGTCGGTTACCTTGATGGTCGTCATATCAATCTCAAAGTTTCCCGAAAGGATTATTCCATTCTCAAAAGTCGCTCTTCCTTGGCTCGCGATTGTTCCCGAATGTTGGCTTCCTGTTATTTCTTTTCCTACCCAGCGGAATTGAGAATTATCCGGAGAAATTTCATACTCTCCAGTCAATCCGGTGCTTTCTTTAGAATCCATAGATCCCATGGTAGTTTCTTCCACGGCATTGTCAGATCCTGAGTGATCATTGTGTTCCCCATGAACACCACCCAATATCGGAGCGATCACCAATCCTACCAGGCAGGTAAGTTTGATCAGAATATTCATAGACGGACCTGAAGTATCTTTAAATGGATCTCCTACAGTATCGCCTGTCACAGCAGCCTTGTGGGCTTCAGAACCTTTATAAGTCATTTCACCGTCTATCATTACTCCTGCTTCAAAAGACTTCTTGGCATTGTCCCATGCACCACCAGCATTGTTCTGGAAGATGGCCCACATTACACCTGAAACCGTTACACCAGCCATATATCCACCCAGTACCTCAGCGGCTAGCAAGTTACTTCCTGTAAAGAGTTTCGTACCGAATGCAATAAGGATTGGTGTTACAATGGTCAATAGACCCGGCAACATCATTTCCTTCAAAGAGGCCTCAGTCGAAATCTCAACACATTTGTCGTACTCCGGCTCTGCTTTCCCTTCCATGATACCGGGAATGTCTTTGAACTGACGTCTTACTTCTTTCACCATGGCCATAGCTGCCTTTCCAACTGCGCTCATCGCCAATGCTGAGAATACTACCGGAATCATCGCTCCAACGAATAGAGCTGCCAATACCGGTGCTTTAAAGATGTTGATTCCATCGATCCCCGTAAACGTCACATAAGCTGCGAAAAGTGCCAATGCAGTCAAGGCTGCAGAAGCGATGGCAAAACCTTTACCGGTAGCGGCAGTCGTATTACCAACAGTATCCAAAATATCCGTACGTGTTCTTACCTCACTAGGCAATTCGCTCATTTCAGCGATACCACCTGCGTTATCGGCAATAGGTCCGAATGCATCTATAGCTAATTGCATGGCTGTTGTGGCCATCATGGCCGAGGCGGCAATTGCTACTCCGTAAAAACCGGCGAATGCGTAAGCCGCCCAAATAGCAGCAGCGAATAGCAATACGGGGAAGAAGGTAGACATCATCCCTTGAGATAAACCTGCGATGATATTGGTAGCAGCTCCTGTAGATGAGTTTTGTACAATCGTATTCACCGGTTTTTTACCGATGGCCGTGTAGTATTCTGTCAAGTAGCTGATAAGGCCTCCTACGATTAGTCCTACGATCACAGCATAAAAGACACCCATGGACGAAACCGCTATAGAGCCCTCGCCAAAGAATGTCATGTTTAAGGTTTCGGGAAGCATCCATTGGATAACGAAGTAAGTTGAAATACCCGTTAGGATAATCGAACCCCAGTTCCCAATATTAAATGCTCTTTGTACTTCTTTTTCTTTTGCTGATTCATCTTTGATCTTCACAACCATTGTTCCGATGATGGAAAAGATGATTCCAAGGCCGGCAATCAAAATAGGAAGCATAATTGGTCCTATTCCACCAAATGCGTCATCCATTCCAACTCCATTTGTATGGTCGTTGATCACGTAGTTTCCAAGAACCATCGCAGCAAGCATAGTAGCTACGTAAGATCCGAAAAGGTCGGCCCCCATGCCTGCTACGTCACCCACGTTGTCTCCTACGTTATCGGCAATAGTGGCCGGGTTACGCGGATCATCTTCAGGGATACCTGCTTCTACTTTTCCTACAAGGTCAGCTCCTACATCAGCCGCTTTGGTGTAGATACCACCACCTACACGAGCGAAGAGTGCAATAGATTCAGCTCCAAGAGAGAAACCTGCGAGCGACTCAAGTATGATTGTCATACTCATATAGTCGTAGCTCTCGCTCATAAAAGACAAGGTGAGCAATGCGAAGATTGTACTCAAACCGAATACGGCTAGTCCCGCTACTCCGAGTCCCATAACGGTACCGGCAGAGAAAGAAACTTTGAGAGCCGTTTTCAAACTCGTTCTCGCAGCTTGAGTGGTTCTAACGTTGGCATCAGTAGCTATACGCATACCGATGTTTCCGGCGATAGCCGAAAAAACAGCACCAATGACAAAAGCCACAACAATAAACCAATGGGTAGTTTCTACCACCATGGATACTACCCCTAATAGAATTCCTGCGATTACGACAAAAATGGCGAGCATGCGGTACTCTGCTTTCAAAAAGGCGAGTGCACCTTCTTTGATGTAGCCCGCGAGCTTTTTCATCTTTTCATCACCTGCGTCCTGATTTTTGACCCACTTGGCTTTGATAGCCATTACAATAAGACCAACTACTGCAAGTAGTGGAGCTGCAAACAAAATATTATTCATCTGTAAGAAATTTATTTTCCAAATTCGGGGGGCAAAAATAGACTTTTTCAGCTATTAGCCACAATCGAATTGAAACAGAGCGGAAAACGTAAGAATTATTTAACGGCGTAAGTCACCTCTTTTACAGCCTTTACCGTTCTTTCAACGTTTGGTAAAGACTCATTAATAAGTGGAACGGCAAACGCAAAAGGTGTATCAGCAAGTGTAACTCGTCGCACAGGTGCATCTAAATAATCGAATGCATGCAATTGGACTCTGTGAGATATTTCGGAAGAAATGGAAGCAACGGGGTTGCTCTCTTCTACAATAACCAATCGGTTTGTCTTCTTAACACTGTTAATGATGGTAGCCGTATCCATTGGTCTGATAGTTCTGAGGTCAATTACCTCGGCACTAATACCCTCTTTAGCCAATTGCTCTGCTGCCTCAAGTGCTACTTTCATGATTTTACCGAAAGAGACGATGGTCACATCTGTTCCCTCTCTCTTCACATCAGCAAGACCCAAAGGAATGATATATTCACCTTCAGGAGCTTGACCTTTGTCGCCATACATCTTTTCAGATTCCATGAAAATGACCGGATCGTCATCGCGGATAGCCGCTTTAAGCAAACCTTTCGCATCATATGGATTAGAGGGGGTCACTACTTTCAATCCGGGAACAGACGCGTACATGCTCTCAAAACTCTGAGAGTGTGTAGCTGCCAATTGTCCGGCAGGACCATTAGGACCTCTGAAAACACAAGGTGAACCAAATTGACCTCCGCTCATCTGAAGCATCTTAGCAGAACAGTTTATCATCTGGTCTGCAGCCAAAATGGCGAAGTTCCAAGTCATGAATTCCACGATAGGTCGAAGACCGTTCATTGCAGCTCCAACAGCAATACCCGTAAAACCAAGTTCGGCAATAGGAGTATCGATGACCCTTCTAGGGCCAAACTCATCCAACATACCCTTACTTGCCTTGTATGCACCGTTGTATTCTGCTACTTCTTCGCCCAATAGAAATACGCGCTCATCACGACGCATCTCTTCGCTCATGGCTTCACAAATTGCTTCTCTGAATTGAATCTCTCTCATTGCTGTAAAATTCGAGCGCCAAATTTAGTAATAAATGGTGCTTCGTTCACAAAAAACTACTCCACAGATCATGACGCCATCTTGAAGTTGTGTCACGGCAGATCGATCTACACATGAATTTCAACCTTTTCTTGGCAAATATGTTATGCATGCATACCTTTGTTAAGCAATATTGAGCACGCTTTCTAAAAGGAATCTGCTACTTTTGCGCACCATTTATTGAAAAATAAAAACTACAATTATGAAAATACTTGTCGGAATCAGCAAAGCTCCTGATACCACCACAAAGATTTCGTTTACAGACAATAACACGAAATTCAATGAAGACAAAGTACAGTTCATCGTAAATCCTTACGACGAGTGGTACGCTTTGGTACGAGGACTTGAGCTAAAGGAGAAGAACGGAGGAACTGTAACTACGATTACAGTCGGAGGGGCAGATCACGACCCGATTATCAGAAAAGCTTTGGCTATTGGAGCAGACGATGCCGTACGTATTAACGCAGAGGCAACGGATGGTTATTATGTTGCAAAACAAATAGCTGACTACGCCAAAGACAAGAGCTACGATTTAATCCTTTTGGGAAAAGAAACCATCAATTACAACGGCTCACAAGTTGGCGGAATGCTGGCGGAAATGCTTGATATGCCGTTTGTATCCATCGCTTCTAAATTGGAAGTAGAAGGCACAAAGGCAACTTTGGAAAGAGACGCGCAAGGTGGTATTGAAGTATTGGAAGGCGAACTACCAATGGTGATCAGCTGTGCCAAAGGAATGGCTGAGCAAAGAATTCCAAACATGAGAGGAATTATGGCCGCCAGAACAAAGCCTTTGAATGTAGTTGAGCCATCAGAATCACCTGTTTTAACGGAAGTTATCGAGTTTAGCCTCCCGTCTGAGAAAGGTGATGTAAAGCTGATCGATCCCGAAAATATGGACGAGTTGGTAAGACTCCTTCACAACGAAGCCAAAGTAATTTAAGAACCAAAACAACACAGATAAGATGTCAGTACTTGTTTTTGCAGATGCACGAGGTGGCGAAATTGCTAAGGCCGCCCATGAAGCAATATTTTACGGTAAGCAGATTGCCGATAAAACCTCATCAACGGTAACAGTTTTAACATACGGTGATGTGAGCAATGAAAACTTGGAAAAATTGGGGAACTACGGAGCCTCAAAAGTTCTGGTAAACAGAAGTATAACAGAGGAAAACGATCAAACACTTTCTGCTTTGGTTGCCGAGGCCGTAAATGCGGAAGGCGCCAGAGTGATAGTTTTCTCCTTTGATCCGATTGGTAAAGTTCTTGCGCCTCGCCTTTCGGCGAAAATCGAAGCAGGCCTAGTAGCAGGGGTTACTAGTATTCCCGAAATTGAAGGAAACGCAATGACTGTTTCTAAAAACGTATTCTCAGGAAAGGCTTTCGCCAAATACCGAATCAATACAGAGGTGAAAATATTGAGCCTTCTACCAAATAGTTTTCAAGTTTCCACAACTGATGCTACGGCAAGTGTTGAGGAATTTGCACCTTCCGTTTCAGATGGTAGACTTAAAGTAAAAGAACTACGCGCAGTTGGTGGAGAAGGCATTCCGTTACCTGAAGCTGAATTGGTTGTTTCAGCCGGACGAGGATTAAAAGGTCCTGAGAATTGGGGAATTGTTCAGGAATTGGCAGATGAACTTGGTGCAGCTACTGCTTGCTCAAGACCAGTGTCAGATATGGATTGGCGACCACACCACGAACACGTGGGACAAACGGGGATCGCTATCCGACCGAACCTTTACATCGCTGCGGGTATCTCAGGAGCAATTCAGCACCTGGCAGGCGTAAACGGAAGCAAAACTATTGTAGTTATCAACACTGATCCCGAAGCACCTTTCTTTAAGGCAGCCGACTATGGAGTAGTGGGAGATGCTTTTGAAGTACTGCCAAGATTGACCGAGGCAGTGAAGAATTTCAAAGCTGCCAACTAGCAGACTAGTATATTTTTGTATTTTTAGTGAAACGAAACGGCCGCAAGGCCGTTTTGATTTCTCCTCAAGGGCATTACTTTTGCGCAAAGTTCAATCGGTGGTACTACCAAATGGATAAAATCGAGCTATCAGTTGTAGGATTATCATATAGCCAGACCCAAACGGGGGCTTACGCGCTGATTCTAAAAGAGAAGTCAGGGAACAGAAGGTTGCCGATCATTATCGGCGGTGCTGAAGCACAGGCTATAGCTATTCCGCTTGAGCAAATGACGCCAAGTCGGCCGCTAACCCATGATCTATTTAAAAGCTTTCTAGATAGTTTTGACATTGCAGTTAAAGAGGTGATCGTTCACAATTTGGTAGAAGGCATCTTCTTCGCAAAGATAGTTTGTGAAAAAGATGGTAAAGAGGTAGAACTTGATGCGCGCTCGAGCGACGCTGTGGCGCTGGCATTGCGATGCGAAGTCCCGATTTTTACACATGATTTTATTCTCAGTTCTGCGGGTATTATTATAGATGAAGACGACGACGAAAGCACGGAGTCTGATTCTCCTGAAGAAATAAGGGTCGACACTCCCGAAAAAGAGGAACCCAAGGAAACAGGTAGTATAGCTGAACTTGAAAAGAAGTTGAAAAAAGCCCTCGAAAAAGAAGATTACGAAAAAGCTTCAAAAATTCGAGACGAAATCAATCGTAGATCGAAAGAGTAGGTTGTGATATCGCGACAATTCTTGGAGATGTTATTTTCTTCCAGTTCTTATAAAACGCTTCGATTATCCCAGAATCATTCCTGCTATAGTAGCAGAAAGTAAAGACGCGAGCGTTCCGCCCAGTAATGCCCGCATACCATATTTTGACAACAAAGCACGCTTACCTGGAGCTAGCGATCCAATTCCACCGACCTGGATACCTATGCTCGCGAAATTGGCAAAACCACAGAGCATATAGGTACTCATAAAGACAGACTTTTGAAATGCAAAACCACCGGCTTCAGGACTCAGCGCCTTGTATTTAGCCAAGCTGGTATAGCCTACAAATTCTGATGCAATGATCTTTTCACCTAAGAGCTGACCAGCCAAGGTGATATCACTTGAAGCTACACCAATTACCCACATCAGCGGGGCGAATGTGTACCCCAAAATAAACTCCAAAGAGAGGCCTTCATATTTCCCTCCTGTAGCTTCGGCAATAACAGCATTTAGGCCCGTTAGGTCACCGGCCCAATCAAATATACTGTTGAACATTGCAATGAATGCGAAAAAAACGAGTAGCATGGCACCTACATTCAAAGCCAGATTGAGACCCTCTGTAGTACCGCGCGACATGGCGTCTAGGAAATTGCTTCCGATCTTTTCTTGCGACACATTAATTTCATGATCAATATTCTCAGTTTGAGGAATCAAAATCTTGGAAATAACTACTGCTCCCGGGGCTGCCATGACAGATGCAGCTAGCAAATGCTTAGCAAACTCACGTCGCATCACTTCATCCTCTCCTCCCAAAAACCCAATGTAGGCCGCTAAAACCCCGCCTGCAACCGTGGCCATCCCACCAATCATTACCAGTAAGATTTCAGAACGAGTCATTTTCTCCAAATAAGCCTTTACCAAAAGCGGAGATTCAGTTTGACCCAGAAAAATATTACCTGCTACCGAGAGGCTCTCTGCGCCGGAAAGACGCATAGTCTTGGTCATGAACCAAGCCAAGCCATAAACCACTTTTTGAATGATACCGAGGTAAAACAAAACGCTCGTTAGCGCCGAAAAAAACATGATTGTCGGCAGTATCTGAAATGCGAAAATGTAGCCATAAGACTCTACGTTCATCAAATCGCCCATAAGGAAAGTCGATCCTGCTTTGGTAAAATCGAGCACCTTTACAAACAGCCCCCCTACAAATTCAAAAAACATCTGAACTACCGGTACCTGAAGCACTCCAATAGCCAAGAGAAGTTGTATGGCAAGACCAATTCCGACAACACGCCAAGAAATTGCTTTTCGATTGGTGCTAAACAACCAGGCAATAGCCACAAGCACTACCATTCCAAGCATGCCTCGCAACAACGAACCTGCATTGAATCCTTGCAATGGCTCAGTCGTTTGTGAAGTATCTAATATCTGTGCAGATGTGCTCTCCGGCAATAAAACACCTAAGAAAGAGATCACTAAAATTGCAAACCAACGTGTATTCATGAATGGCATCCTTGTAGGCAAACCCTCCCTTTATGAAGTTAGTCTCAAGACCAACAACAGCAGAAACAGGAACTTGCAGCTTATTTGTAAATCCCTCCGTTAAAGAAATCAATATGAAGGCGGCTAAAGGTAAAAAAACCTGACTTCGCTATTTCCGGATGAAGCTTTCGCAAATATATTTTTCTTTTTGATGCTGTCAGAAGTATGCGAAAACCGAATAAAGTAAACGTTGAAAACATTGGAAAAGTAGCTTGTACGATTTACTGTCATTTGGCTAAAGGCTTAGTAACTTTGACATTCAGAATTATCTCAACATGCAAGCATACCACGATCTACTATCACACATTATGGAAACAGGTGTGGACAAGCCCGACAGAACCGGGACAGGAATCCGAAGTGTATTCGGATACCAGATGCGCTTCGATCTTTCAGAGGGCTTTCCATTGGTTACCACCAAAAAAGTTCACCTGCGCAGCATCATCCACGAGTTACTATGGTTTCTTCAAGGCGACACCAACATAGCTTATCTGAAAGAGAATGGTGTGCGCATCTGGGATGAATGGGCCGATGAAAACGGAAATTTGGGTCCGGTATATGGCTACCAATGGAGAAGTTGGCCTTCGCCAAATGGCGGAAAAATTGACCAGATCTCTCACCTCATTGAAAATATCAAGAAGAATCCATACAGCCGTCGACACATTGTCAGTGCTTGGAATCCAGCATTTGTCGATGACATGGCACTGCCACCTTGTCACACACTATTTCAATTCTATGTGGCAGACGGAAAATTAAGTTGTCAACTCTACCAACGGAGCGCTGATACGTTTTTGGGAGTACCATTCAACATCGCCTCCTATGCGCTGCTCACATTGATGATCGCTCAAGTTTGTGATTTGGAACCAGGTGACTTTGTACACACTTTTGGTGATGCTCATATTTATTCCAATCATTTCGAGCAAGTGGGTGAACAGTTGAGCAGACTACCAAGAGCGCTTCCCACCATGAAACTCAATCCCGAAATCAAAGATATCTTTGGTTTTAAGTTCGAGGATTTCAGTTTGGAAAACTATGATCCACACCCTCACATTAAAGCTCCTGTAGCAGTATGATCGTATATTCCATTGCGGCCATTGCCGAAAATAGAGCTATTGGAAAAGACAATGATTTGATCTGGAATCTTCCAGATGACATGAAGTTCTTTAAGGATTCTACACTCAACCAAGTAGTCATCACCGGAAGGAAGAATTTTGAAAGTATTCCTCACAAATACAGGCCCTTACCAAATCGCATCAACATCGTCCTTACTCGAAGCGAAGACTATGATGCAAGTGGAGCCTTGGTTTATAATTCGATTGAAGACGCGCTGAATTTCTGCAAAAGCGAAGGCCACAAGTCAGTATTTGTTATCGGAGGTGGTCAGATTTACAAATTGGCCCTCGAGAAGAATTTAGTGGATGTGATGTATCTCACAAGGGTTCATGAATCTTTTGAAGCCGATTCATTCTATCCTGAATTTGATGAGGCGATTTGGAAGAAAGAAATCATGGAAGAGCACCCTAAGGACGATCGGCACAACTACTCATACACTATTGAAAAGTGGACTAAAAAATAAGTCCGGACCTTTTATCGTTTCTAATTGACCGATTAACAACTTTTGGCACCTTTTATGATATAGGAGTCGTTGTTTATCTGTGAATTAACTTCCTTTAAATCGTGAAAAAAGAATTTGGCCATATCACCTTGCTCCTTTTGATGAGCATGCTCTTGATCTCGGGAGGGTACCTCACCTATAGCCAGGTGCAAAATGACAAGGACCAAAATCTGATCGGAGATCGTACTTTATATGAAGTTGATGAGATTTCAGAGAGTTCACTCGATACACTCCGATTTTTAACAGACCCCTCATACGAATACTGCGAATTCTCCTGCGAAGAGAACGAGAACTATTCTTGCGAAAAACTATCAAAAACAATCCTTACTGTTAAACAGGAAGGGTATTCAAAAAGAAATCTCACTAAATCTGATGTGAGCAAACTACCTGCCAACGCATCTATCAATCTGATGTTCGAAACCTATTCGGTAAGCCGAAAAACGGATTCTTGCTCGACCACTTATTACGTCACAGTAGAATCTTTCGACACCTACTTGGAAAACATTCAAAGAGAAATCGATTCTGACCTTACTACCTTTAATACGCTTAGTTCAGAAGAAATTTACGAGGCCATGCGAACAGGCGAAAGCCTCGAATGGGTGAAGAAGTTTTGTACTGACCCTCGACCTTACTAAACCAACACTCGCAGTTCCGGTTATATTTGCCTCCAAAGGCAAAAAATAATTCATGAGACTACTCCTATCCGGACTGTTTGCACTCTTCTTTCTAGGCGCTGAGGCCCAATTTCCCGAAAGAGAATCTTCTTCAGAACTTTATCACGAACTCCTCAAGGCATCAAATACGGCCTCCATTTTATACATGGCAGCCCACCCCGACGACGAGAATACCAGACTCATCTCTTATTTTGAGAACAACCTGCATGCAAGAACAGCTTATCTCTCCTTGACGAGAGGTGATGGTGGTCAAAACCTTATCGGAACGGAAATAGGTTCGGCGATAGGAATTTTGAGAACCCAAGAGCTTTTGGCCGCAAGAGATATTGATGGAGGGGAGCAGTTTTTTACAAGAGCAGTTGACTTTGGGTATTCCAAAAGCGCCGATGAGTCTTTCGACAAATGGGGAAGAGAGAACGTTTTGAGAGATGCGGTATGGGTGATTCGAAATTTTAGGCCAGATGTTATCGTCACTCGATTCCCTCCAACCAATTACGCTGGCCACGGCCACCACGAAGCCAGTGCCATTGTGGCTGAAGAAGCCTTTGATTTGGCTGCTGACCCCAACGCTTTTCCCGAGCAACTTGAATATGTGGACATTTGGCAAACAAAGCGGTTGTACTTCAATACGAGTACTTGGTGGATAAAAGACTTGGAAGAACAAGCACAAAATTCCGATGACTTTATTACAGTGAATGTAGGTCAGTACAACACCCTTCTCGGAGAATCATACGCACAAATAGCTGCAAGAGCTCGAAGCGAACATAAGAGCCAAGGCTTCGGATCTGACTACCCGATGGGAAACCAGACCGAATTCATGCAATATGTGAAAGGTGAGAAAGTGGTAAAAGGGAAAGTGCTTTTGTCAAACATACCGACAAGCTGGGACAAAACCGAAGTACCACAAGTTGGTAAAGTTATTAATAAGGTGATTGCAGAGTATGACTTTGCCAATCCGGAAGCAAGTATTCCGGCAATCATTAAGGCGTTGGCCATATTAAATGAGGCTGAATCCACTCCTCTGGTCAATCGAAAAATAACTGAGCTCGAAAGACTTATTGTAAAGCTAGCCGGATTGGAAATGGAGGCTACCACAAATGATTTTTTGGTTGTTCCCGGAGCTACAATTTCATGCGAGGTGAAGATCAACATTAAGGGAAGTACGAAAACTGAGATTAACGAAGTAGCAGGCTTAGGGTTTATTGACACACCAAATCAGCCTCTAAAAACAAACGACTTCTACTACGCTGAAGCAAATTTATCGATTGACGAGAGTGCCGAATACAGCAATCCTTATTGGCTGAATGCTCCCTTTGAAAGTCTCTATCAAGTAGATGGCTATGAGGATTTGGGCAAACCCGAAAACGATCCGAGTTTGGTCCTTACGGTCAGTCTAAAAATCGAAGATTATGCCTTCTCCATTCCCTTAGAGGTCGTTCAAAAAGAAGTAGATCCTGCGCGGGCAGTTCTTTACAGCCCAGTCTATATCGTTCCTGAAATCACTGCAGGTTTTGACGAAAAAACCATTGTGGCTGCAGGAAAGGCGGTAAAAGAAATTACCATTAAAGCTCAGTCTCACGCGGGTGCAATCTCTGGAATCTTGAGGCCAACACCACCCGAAGGATGGACCTGCGAGCCAAAGGAAGTCCAATTGAATTTCACTTCTGCGGGAGAAACGAAGCTTTTAACATTTGCCATAAAACCCGAGTCAAATCCGAATGAAGGATTGATCGGGCTCGAATTTCAGAAAGAAGGAGGGAAAGCAGAAAAACTTCAAAACCTGAGGGTCATTGAATACGACCACATTCCCACTCAAATCGAACTTTCGCCTTCTAACGTGAAGATTGTACCCGTAGACCTGAATCTAGGAGGAGTAGCAAAGATCGGATACATCGAAGGGCCTGGTGATGAGGTAGCCAAATACCTTCGTGCGGTTGGATACGATGTTGAGATCATAGGAGAGGATGATTTAGTAAGTGGAAGCTTTGATCGATTCGATGCAATCGTAACGGGCATTAGAGCATACAATACCCGCGAGGACCTTGCTTTCGCAAAAGAAGCACTGAACGAATATGTCAAGAGCGGCGGTACGTGGTTGGTTCAGTACAATACGAGCCGCAGGTTGAAAGACGATCAAATCGGCCCATATACCTTTCAGCTTTCAAGAGAACGAGTCACAGACGAAACCGCCAGTCCTGAATTCTTGGCACCGAATCATCCCGTATTGAACGCGCCCAATGAAATCTCGATGACTGATTTTGAAGGATGGGTTCAAGAGCGCGGCTTATATTTTGCCAATGAATGGGATGAGAATTTCGTTCCAATTTTGGGATGGTCCGATCCCGAAGAACCATCACGAAATGGAGGCCTCATCGTAGCACCTTATGGTGAAGGATATTTTGTCTACTCGGGAATTTCGTTTTTCAGAGAGCTCCCGGCGGGAGTATCGGGTGCCTATCGATTATTATCAAATATTCTGGCTTTGTCAAAATCGCAGCATGGAGGAAACGAATAAACCCGTTGACAACACTAACTGGAGAAAAGTTTACCTGCTGGTAATCGGCTTCTTTGCGCTCTTCTGCCTCTTCATGTACCTGTTCACGCACTTTTCTGCATGACGATACTCGACTATTTCGTACTCGGTGGAACTCTGCTATTTATCGTAGCATACGGCACCTACAAGACCAGAAAAAGTAAGAACATTGAGGGTTATCTCCTCGGAGATAAAAACATGAAGTGGGCTACCATCGGGCTATCTGTGATGGCGACTCAAGCCAGTGCTATCACATTTCTAAGCACACCTGGCCAAGCTTACGAATCGGGAATGGCATTCGTCCAAAATTACCTGGGACTTCCATTCGCCTTAATCGTTGTATCGGCGGTGTTCATTCCTATCTATTACAAGCTTAAAGTTTACACAGCTTACGAATACCTAGAAAAGCGATTTGACCTCAAGAGCCGAATGCTGGCAGCTTTTCTCTTCTTGGTTCAGCGCGGACTAGCCGCGGGTATTACCATTTACGCTCCAGCCATTGTGCTTTCATCCGTCTTGGGATGGAATCTGAGCGGAACCATTATCGTCGTCGGAGTTTTGGTTATCATCTATACAGTATCAGGAGGAACGAAGGCCGTAAGTTTGACCCAAAAGTGGCAAATGGGAGTTATCCTGTTGGGAATGGCTGTGGCATTTGGAACCATCATCCACAATTTACCCAGCGGAGTTGGATTCCTGGATGGACTCCAACTGGCAGGGAAAATGGGGAAAACCGAGGCCATTGATTTTAGCTTCGACGTCAACAAACGCTACACGTTTTGGTCGGGAATAACGGGTGGATTCTTTTTAGCACTTTCCTATTTTGGAACAGATCAGTCACAGGTGCAACGATACCTCGGCGGGGCCTCCGTAAGGGAAAGTCGAATGGGACTTATGTTCAACGCCATCCTTAAAATACCCATGCAGTTTTTCATTCTGCTAACCGGTGTAATGGTATTTGTGTTCTATCAGTTTCAACCTCATGATATTCTTTTTGATACCACTTCACTCGAACTGGTAGAGGGCACTGAGTACAAAGCTGATCTGGACGAACTACGCACAGTGCATTACGAGATTCACGCTGAAAAGAAGGAAGCAGCGCTTCAATTATTGGAAGAGCAAAGAAACGGAACGAAAGAGAGTACCTTGCTTGCTCAAGAAAATTTGAACCTCCTCAAAACCCAAGCTTTCGAAAAGCGCGATGAAGCTAAAGCACTTGTCGAGCAAGCTTTTCCAAATAATACACAAAAAGACTCCGATTACGTATTCATTAGCTATATCTTGAATTTTATGCCTTCAGGATTGGTGGGCTTATTACTGGCCGTGATCATTTCGGCGGCTATGTCGAGCACCGCGGGCGAGCTCAATGCCCTGGGATCTACGACTTCCGTCGATTTCTACAAAAGAATTATCAAAAAGGATGGAGATGATCGGCACTATCTCATTATGTCAAAAGTCCTTACCGCTTTCTGGGGAGTTTTGGCAGTTGGCTTTGCACTTTACGCCGATCTGTTCGAAAACCTAATCGAAGCAGTAAACATATTGGGAAGCCTTTTCTACGGAACAATATTGGGAATTTTCTTGACGGCTTTTTTCCTTAAAAAGGTGAGAGGAAATGCTATTTTCTTTGCGGCTATCTTGACGCAGGCCTTCATCTTGATCCTCTACCAATTTCAATCTGACAATATCTCTTACCTCTACTTCAATTTCATCGGCTGTAGTATGGTAATGATTCTCGCTTATATCTTTTCAATTTTTGAGAACAACAAAAAAGCCATCAACGAATAGTTGATGGCTTAGAATTTTCAAATCTTTTAGAATTATTCTGATTTGGCTTTTTCAAGCTCTTTGAGCATTGGTAAAAAAGCGTAGACCTTTTCGGGCTTTTCATTTCCATACCGATCATATCGCTGCCAAATTCCATACTTCTGTCCTTCGCGGTATTCACCTTTCGATTCTACCTGTCCGGATTGATAGTAAAATGTAAAAAGTCCGTGTGGCTCCTTCATTTTTTCATCCGTGTACCATCCTTCCATTTTGAGCTCTCCCGACAGAAAATATGCCTTGTAGTGATACATTTCATCGGTTACCCCTACTAATTCACAGTAATAGGTTGCATTCTTTTTTTTGGTTTCTTGCATTCGCTCATCCAAATATATAGCACCTTCATCACCGTGAGTAGCAGCAGTGGTGAATCCAAACTGAAAGAATAACATCGAGATTAATACAAGTCCTCTCATAGCACTGATTATTTAGAAATCTTACGGAAAACAAGTGCCAAATGTTTCCTCGATTTTGGTTAAGCACGGCAAAGTTACATCATCCAACCGTCTCGATCCAATGATCTGTACTGAATAGCTTCCGCTAAATGATGCGTCGCAATGTTTTGAGAAGCATCGAGATCAGCAATGGTGCGGGCTACTTTGAGTATGCGAGCATAAGACCGAGCAGAAAAGCCGAGTCTTTCCACCGCATTTTTTAACAAGGCCTCTCCCGCCGAGTCTATTTCGCA
Organism: Cryomorphaceae bacterium 1068; assembly: GCA_027214385.1. Lineage (NCBI taxonomy): Bacteria > Pseudomonadati > Bacteroidota > Flavobacteriia > Flavobacteriales > Cryomorphaceae > Cryomorphaceae bacterium 1068. The sequence continues at coordinate 90,799 of JAPVXR010000015.1, forward strand.
GTGCTTTTTCTGTAATTTCGGTGAGAGCTGGGAGTTGGAATAAATCTCTTTTTCCTTTTCGTAACGTTTCGTTTGAATATTGCGAGCCTTCACTACCCTTTCGCGTATTGAACGAGAAGCTTCACCGTTTTCGCGGTTGCGCAATTCATCAAAAGGAACAGGATTTACCTCAATATGAAGGTCAATTCTGTCTAGAAGTGGCCCTGAGATCTTGGCCAGATAGCGCCTTACGGCAAATTCGCTGTCAGCTGATTCTCCCGGCTGAAAAAAATCTCCACTAGGTGAAGGGTTCATTGAAGCAATCAGCATAAATGAAGACGGATAATCCACAGAGATTTTAGCTCGTGAAATAGTGACAACACGGTCTTCTAGAGGCTGACGAAGCACTTCCAAAACCGACCGCTTAAACTCAGGTAATTCATCCAAAAAGAGAATACCATTGTGAGCGAGAGAAATCTCGCCTGGCTTAGGATTGCTTCCACCACCCACCAATGCCACATCAGAAACGGTATGATGTGGATTTCTGAAAGGTCTTTCGGTGATCAAAGAATCGTGTGAGCCTAAGAGCCCACTGACTGAATGAATCTTTGTTGTTTCCAAAGCTTCTTCAAGGGTGAGCGGAGGAAGAATGGTCGGTATACGCTTTGCGAGCATTGTCTTCCCAACTCCCGGAGGACCAATTAAGATGATGTTATGTCCTCCTGCAGCTGCGATTTCTAGTGCTCGCTTAACATTCTCTTGACCCTTAACATCGCTAAAATCAATTGCTGAATTAGATTCTTTTTCCATGAAGACCTCGGCGACATTAACCTTGACGGGATCAGGGATTCCAACTTCACTGACTATCTCGATGGCCTGATTCAGGTTCTCCACACCGAAAACGTCAATTCCATCAACAACGGCAGCCTCGCGAGCATTTTGGACAGGAAGTATAAAAGCTTTGAAGCCATCATCGCGCGCTTTAATCGCCATAGGCAATGCTCCACGAATGGGTTGTAAGCCGCCATCGAGCGAGAGCTCACCCATAATGAGGTAATTTTCCAGATGAGGTGCGGAAATTTGAGTGCTAGCGGCCAATATTCCCAATGCCAAAGGCAAATCATAGGCGGAGCCTTCTTTACGGATATCGGCTGGCGCCATATTGATAGTGATCTTCTTTCCCGGTAGTTTGAAACCGTTGTTGGAAAGAGCTGCGTCTATCCTTTGCTGACTTTCTTTTACAGCGCTATCGGGCAGGCCTACGAGGTGAAAATTAATTCCTCCTGAGATATTGACTTCAACGGTGATGGTAATAGCGTCTACTCCATATACCGCGCTTCCGTATGTTTTGACTAACATGATTCGGTTTTGGTTATTTAGCCGTAGTGTCTAAACCAAAAACCCATAATCAACTCTAAAAAGGGAAAACGGACTTATTTGGCTAGCACTATTTAAGCGATATGACGCTCAATATAATCAATTAAAGAATGAATAATCTTAATGTGGATCTCTTGAATTCGGTCTGCATACCCTTTGTGAGGCACTCGAATTTCCACATCACTTATGGCTGCAAGCTTTCCACCATCATTGCCCGTAAGGGAAATAAGCTTCATTCCTTTTTCTCGTCCTGCTTCGAAGGCTTTAACCACATTTCCCGAATTTCCGCTGGTGCTAATTCCGAGCAGGACATCCCCTGTGTTGCCCAGGGCTTCCACATAACGTGAAAAAACGTACTCGTAGCCATAGTCGTTTGCGACGCAAGCAAGGTGTGAAGGATCAGAAATGGAAATCGCGGGAATGGCTTTGCGATTATCGCGGTATCGGCCCGTTAGTTCCTCGGCAAAATGCATGGCATCGCACATGGAGCCACCGTTGCCACAAGAAATAATTTTGCCTCCCTTGTTTAGTGATTCAACCATTGCTGCACCTGCAACTTCGACATTTTCAAAAAAGGCAGGGTTGGCAAGTACTCTACTCAGAACTTCGGAGGCTTCGGCAAAATGGGCTTTCAAGGGTTGATCCATGAATCAAATGTAACGAAAGTTCAGGCAGATAATCGAGTCAATGCCCACTCTTTGGCGTCATCCATATTGCTACAGACTTTATACGGAACTGGCTGAGGAGTGATGGAGAATATCACTTTTAAAATTACCCTGGTAGTACCTGCGGTAATGACATAGGAAGTGCCAAGACAATAATCTTTGAGAAGTTGATTATTTTTTTTCAGCCATGAGGCTTGCCTCTGTTGCTGTTTTAAAGAGGGTAAAGGAGCACTTCGGGCATCAAAAATAATCGCGAGCTGCTTTTTTGCATCGTAAAGGGCTTCCAACTCATTAAGATATTGATCGAAACCTTCATCCGTCGGATATTTTCCCGTGAACGTAATGGTGACCAGAGGAAATCGCGACTTGTCTAACTCAGCGTAAGTGCCCATTACCTCATTATTGTTTGTATTTGTCTATTCCTCGAGTTAACCAGTCTTTGAATTCTGCTATCGTGCCATAATCTTGGTAGTTGGATGGTTCGATGAGCTTCTGTTCATCATGATCCAAAATCACATAGTACGGTTGAGCATTGACCCCGTAATTGAGCTCTTGAAATGCAGCCCATTTGTTTCCGACATTGCGGAGCTTCTTCTCTCTTCCACCCGTAAGTTCAACTGTGATTTGCTCAGCTTCAGGAAGCGGGGTCTTTTCATCCACGTAGAGAGAAACCAATACCACATCATTCGCCAGCATTGATGAGATTTCAGGATCAGACCATACTTGCTGTTCCATTTTTCGGCAGTTCACGCAGGCGTGACCAGTGAAATCAAGCATCAATGGTTTTCCCAACTCTTTGGCCTTCGCCAAACCTTCATTGTAATCATGATAGGAATACACTCCGGGTACGACCAAGTGCGTTCCCTCTTCATGAGCTCCCGACGAACCGCCTCCCCCATAGTAACCAACGCCCAACGGACTTTCGCTGTAGCTGATCGGCGGTGGGAAAGCTGCTATAAGTTTCAATGGTGCTCCCCATAATCCGGGAATCATGTAGATGGTAAAGAACCCCGTTAGGGTAGCCAGCAATAATCTGGAGACTGAGATATGTTTCAAATCACTATCATGAGGTAGCTTAAGTTTTCCGAGTAGGTACATCGTTAATAATCCGAAGATGACAATCCAGATGGCTATAAACACCTCTCTTTCCAGATAGTGCAACTGAAGCACCATATCGGCATTGGATAAGAATTTGAAAGCCAAGGCCAATTCCAAAAATCCAAGAACAACTTTCACAGAATTCAGCCAACCACCGGACTTAGGAAGTGAATTCATCCATCCTGGGAAAGCGGCAAAAAGGGTAAAAGGCAAAGCGATCGCCAATGAAAATCCAAACATTCCAATCACAGGTGCCGTTCCTCCAATTGAGGCAGCTTCAACGATCAGCGTTCCAACTATAGGTCCCGTACAGGAGAATGAAACCAATGCCAAAACAAAAGCCATAAAGAAGATTCCGATCAATCCGCCTTTATCAGCTTTAGAATCTGCTTTGCTAATCCAAGAGTTGGGAAGAGTAATTTCAAATGCTCCTAAGAATGAAATGGCAAAAATGACCAGCAAGGCAAAAAAGACCAGATTGAACCAAGGGTCTGTAGAAAGTTCAGACAGCACGGAAGCACCAAAAATAGCCGTCACTACTACCCCTAACACTACGTAAATTACGATGATGGATATCCCGTAAATAATCGAATTTCTAATTCCCTCAGCTTTCGTTTTGCTTTGCTTTGTAAAAAAGCTCACCGTCATCGGTATCATCGGGAAAACGCACGGAGTCAACAAGGCAGCGAAGCCACTCAAGAATGACCAAAAGAAAATTCCCCAATACGATCGGTCTTCACCGCTCGATTCTTCGCCAATAGAATCATCAGAGGTAGTCGCTTCATCCGACTTTCCTTTAATGTCAATCTCAAAATCGGCTTGCTCCATGATGCACTTCGACTCGTCGCAAACCATATAGTTCACATACCCTTTCAGCTTAATGGGATCGGCACTCTCTTTTTTAATCTTTTGAGTGAAGCGCGCTTTTTTCTCAAAGAAATCAATCTCCATATCAAATACGGGATCGTATTCGGTCTTTGGCTTGTTCTCTTCGGGCTTTCCAATTAAAGAATACCCGTTTTGATCTTCGAAAATAAGCTCAGTAGGTAATGGGCCGTCATCATCAATTTCGATATTGACGGAGTATAAATGCCAAGGCTTCTCTATCGTGGCTTCGGCTACAAAAGTAGCTTCAGACCCTGTTTCATTTTCGATTAAAAAATTCCATTCAACCGGTTCGAGAATTTCAGATTCTGTGATAGGCTGAATCGAAATTGGCTCCAAAGCCGGTTTACCTTTAACCTCTCCTTCTCGAGCTTGACTAGCTCCTTGGACTTTAAGTGAGAGATCGAGATCATCAGGTGGAAGACACATTTCATCGTTGCAAACCATGAAAGTGAGATACCCGGTAACGACGAAATCAGCTCCTGAAATTCGCTCAATCGGAAGACGGAAAACGGCTTCCCTGTCGTAATAATTCAAATCCATGTCGAAATTCGGATCGAATTCCGTCTTGTACTCCCCTCCTTTTGGAGGACCTAGTGCCTTGAAATCAGCACTTTCATCGAGCGTCACCGATGTAGGAATCGGCCCCATATCTGACGGCAGTTCTGTAGCATAGACATGCCAGCCTTCCTCTATCGTAGCTGAAAAAACCAAGTCGGCGCTCGTCTCACCCGTATTCTCTACTTCAAAAGTCCAATCAACAGGATCGTATACCTGTGCTTGGAGGGAAAAGACCGCGAGGAAAAATAATGGGATCGATGCTTTGATTTTCAACATGCGCAATGGTCTGATTTTTGGAAGGTCAAATCTACGTTTTTTAGAATTTTGGTGCCGTCTTTCGGAAATCATTGTTTGAATCCTATTTAGAGAAAATCTATTTCCTCTCCTTGTTTGAGAGAAAATCGGCGACGAATCAACCAAATTACCAAGTAGATGAAAATGGTATCTGCCAGAGCCACCAAGACTTTGAAAAACCAACCATCAACTATGAAATCACCAATTCTCTCAATTGGTAAAACTCCGACAAATAGAACCAGTACAACCAATGTAGTATCAACCAATTGAGAAAGGATGGTAGATGCATTGTTTCGCAGCCACAGCTTTTTACCCTTTGTGAGGTTTTTCCAAAAATGAAATAGGCGCACGTCAACGAGTTGCGCCGTAAGGTAAGCCACCATGGAAGCCAAAATCACTCTCCAAGAGTTTTGAAATACTGTATTGTAGTACTCATCACTTACGGGTGACTCGTCAATAGACGGAAAGAGGCTCCCGAGAAAAAGCATGAACAAGACAAATAGGGATGCCGCAAAACCAGTATAAACGACGGCATTTGTCTTCTTTCGACCATAGACCTCTGAAAGAATGTCCGTAAGTAAGAAGGTAATAGGATAAGGCAATACTCCTGCGGAAATGGTAAACACTTTAAAGCCAAGATCGACAGTCACGAATTTATTTGCGATCAAATTGCAAGTGATAAGGGCAGTTATAAAAAGCCCACCCAGCAACAGATACAGCGCAAACGCTTCATACTTTCTTCTCGTCTCGCTCATTTTAGCTTGAATTGTATGGCATCGATTTCTCCAGCCTTCAGCCGATATCTATCGTCGATTCGGTGACCGATCAACCAACAAATCTCCCCATCAGAAAGAAGCACGTATGTCCGCTCTTTTTCGGGAACAGAAACCTTAGCATCAATTAAGTAATCGCTTACTTTTTTACTTCCTTTCATTCCGAATGGCACAAATCTATCTCCATTCTGCCATAATCTGATCTCGAGTGGGAATTGAAGTTTCTCCTTCGAAAGCCAAGCTTCGGTGGGACTCTCTATATACTTTCGCGGGAATTCTGCTCTTTTCCAAGTCAAGGAAATGGGCTCGTTGATTTGTCCTTCATCCCGATTATCGATGACTGCAGTATCGATTTGTTCTCCGACATTAGTCCGCAAAATATATACCCCGCGATCGCGGAATGCGGTAAAACGTTTTCCAATAACTCTTCGGCCCGACTCGCTATTTTTTAAGTTTTCCAATTGCTCGAGCTGCCCCGAGTTGAAGCCGAGGTCTTCAAATACGTATTTGTGCAAAGGAGGGTGGTCAAAAAGGGAATCCCAATCGGAATCATAAATTTTGCAAACGAAACCATTCGTCTCCAGTTTTGCGATAAACTTTCCCGCGGCTCTTTTAAAATAGGTATCAGCTTCTGCCAAAAACTCTAAAGATCGGCCCGCCAGCTCCACGGCATTCGCATCGAAGCTTTCCAAAACAGGAATGACTTGCTGCCTGATACGGTTGCGCAAATAAACGTCCTTTTCATTCGAAGAATCATCGCGCCATTCAATTCCCTCCGCTTTTGCGAAAGCGATCAACTCTTCTTTTCGAAATGGAAGTAGCGGCCTGTAGATTCGAATATTTCTTTCAGGAATGGACTTCAGGCCTTTCAAACCGGTGCCACGTAAAAAATTGATGAAGAAGGTTTCCAGTCGATCGTCTAAATGATGAGCCGTAAAAATGAAACGGATGGTATTTTCATCCATCAGTTCTGAAAACCATTGATAGCGCAGTTTTCGAGCCTGTCCTTGAATATCACTTGAGATTCCTTGGAGTGAAAGTGTTTTAGTGAAAATCGGAATATTCAGAGCTTCACAGCCTGACTTAACAAATGCTTCATCAGCCTCACTTTCTGCATCTCTAAGCTTAAAATTGGCGTGTGCGGCCATTGGCTTCAAGCCAGCTCTTTTTACGAGATTCAATAGCACTACAGAGTCCACACCTCCGCTCAACGCTATAAGAACGGACTCACCCTCGTCAATACCGAGTCGATCAAGATTAGCTTTGAATTTCTCCTCTAAGTTCATTCTCCGTTTTGCGCAGGCTCTGCATCAAAGCTTCGGCTTTTAGCAGGCATTCTTTGTATTCCTTGATGGGATCTGCCTGGATGGTGATAGCGCTACCTACCCCAAAGGCCAATTTCTTGGAATTGTTTTCGAAAAGCAAGGTGCGTATCAAAACGTTAAAATCAAAATCGCCATTGGGCTGCATGATGCCGAATGCACCTGAATACGCTCCTCGTTTAAAATTCTCGTACCGTTCAATAAGCTTCATCGCGCTGATTTTCGGAGCGCCCGTCATCGAACCCATGGGAAAAGTAGCCTTGAGGGCCTCCCACGAGTCCAGACCATCTTTAAGCTCGGCCTGTATGGTGCTAATAAGGTGATGAACCGTTTTGAACGAATATACACCAAATAGCTCTGAAACGTGAACGGAACCTCGCTTTGCCACACGTGAAAGGTCGTTTCTGACCAAGTCAACGATCATTACATTCTCGCTCTGTTCCTTCGGATCCATCGGCAAGTCAGCCTTGGACTTTTCATCTAAAACGGGATCTATCGAACGCTTTGCCGTACCCTTAATCGGTTGGGAGAAGAGTTTCTTACCTTCTCGTTTCAGGTAGCGCTCGGGTGAGCCTGATAAAACAAAGAAATCACCCAATCGTGCAAAAACCGAAAATGGAGCTTTGGTCTTTTGCCAAAGGGCATAAAATCCAGCGTATGGATTGAAATTGGGGCTATCAGCCGCAAATTGAATGCAGTAGTTTGCCTCGTAAATATCGCCTCGCTGAAGGTGAGCTTTCAATGAATTGGCAGCGGAGAGATATTCTGCTTCTGTAGTCCTTGGCTTGGGAAAAACTTCGATCTGCTTTTGATCAATTGGTTCAGCAGCTTCAAAATTTGCCAAAAACATTTCGCCTGTCTCAGCATTGATTGCATCGCAAAAAAGAGATCCGTTTTTAAAACTCACTCTGAGTTCTGCTTCAAAAAAAGCAGCTTCAGGTGAACTTAAATAATCCGAGTTTTCTGAGGTGAGTTTTTCTAAATCGTTCTTCAGGTCATAGCCTAAGTAGCCACAAACCTCACAGGTCGCCTCTGATTGAAACGTTTTAAGCCCCTCAAAAGCGCCTTCCGTTTGCCGAAGAGAAATGGTTCTCTTATCACCTGCATAAAAAGTAAAATCTGAGGAATCAGTGAGATAAAGTGAAAGATGGCTGTATTGAGATGAGAGCGCAATAATCCTTCTCAAAGTTTGATCGCCCTCCCTTTGAGTCAATATTTCTTTATGCCAGCTATATGCCAATCAGAGTCGTTCTTTAATCATCGATTCCATTGTATCAATCCACATGGGGTGGTCATTGAGACTTTCCACCAATTGGACTTTCTCTCCGCCGAACTCTTCGAAAATCTCTTGGTATTCGTCTCCAATTTCGATAGTCGTTTCTAAGCAATCAGCCACAAATGCCGGAGAGAATGCCAATAGTTTCTTGGCACCTTTCTTTCCCCATTCTTCTACCACTTTGTCGGAAAATGGCTCAAGCCACTTCTTGTCAAGGCGCGATTGGAAACACACTGTGTAATCCTTTTCGGTAATGCCCATTTTTTCGGCGATAAGCCGAGTAGTAGCATAACAGGTCGCCTTGTAGCAAAAACGATTCTCGTCGTTGATTTCACTTTCGCAGCTGTGGTTGGAACACTTTCTGTCCTCGTATACCTTGTCTACTTGCCTTACCGGCAATCCGTGGTATGAGAAGAGAATATGATCGTACTCTTTGACATCGTACTTTTTCGCTTGTTCGACTACTGTGTTGATGTATCCCGGATGGTCGTAAAACTGAGAGATAATTTCAATCTCAGGAATCACATACCATTTCCGGATCAGCTTCATGGCCTTTTCGAGGGCCGATCCCGTAGATGCCGAGGCATATTGAGGAAACATGGGAAAAACGATAATCCGATCGTAACCAGCCTTGTTCATCTTCGCGGTCACTTCTTCCAGGCTCGGCTTGCCGTAGCGCATGGCCAACTCAATATCTGCATGACCTTCGAATCGCTCGCGCAATACGTCGCGCACTTTGTAGCCGTATTCCAAAAGTGGAGAAACGCCATTGTTCGAATCGAAAAGTTCTTTGTAAATCTTCGCCGACTTTGGCGCCCGAAACGGAACAATAATGCCATTCACCAAGATGGCTCTCAGCACCGAAGGAATATCAATTACCCGAGGGTCATTGAGAAATTCAGTGAGGTACCTTCTTACATCACCTACCTTCGGGCTATCAGGAGTCCCAAGGTTAATCAACAAAACGCCTACTTTCTTTTTCATATGAAATCTAACAAGAATCGGAAATACATGTTTCCGTTAAATGTGCATCGCACGATCTTCGGTAGCAGCAAGGGCCGCTTCCTTCACAGCTTCAGAATAAGTCGGGTGAGCGTGGCTCATTCGAGCGATATCCTCGGCACTAGCTCGGAATTCCATAGCTACTACTCCTTCTGATATCAAATCAGCCACACGTGGACCGATCATGTGAACACCCAATACCTCGTCAGTTTCTTTATCGGCGAGGATTTTTACCAAACCGTAAGTGTCTCCACTGGCTCTGGCTCTTCCCAATGCACGCATAGGAAAGGAGCCTGTTTTATACTCTTTTCCTTTGGCTTTGAGCTCTTCTTCAGTGTGGCCCACTCCAGCGACTTCGGGCCAAGTGTATACCACATTTGGAATAAGCTTGTAATTGATATGAGGCTTTTGTCCTGCCATTATCTCTGCCACCATAACGCCTTCTTCTTCAGCTTTATGGGCAAGCATCGCACCGCGTACCACATCTCCGATGGCATAGATATTATCCGCTTTGGTTTTGAGGTGTTCATCTATTTCGACTCTTCCTCGATCGTCTGTGCTTAAGCCTACATTCTCCAGTCCGAGACCATCTGTATAAGCCTTTCGGCCAACGGAGACCAAACAGTAATCTGCTTCGAAGGTCACTTCCTCGTCTTTCTTATCGAGTGCGGTAATTTTCACTCCTTTACCTGTGTTTTCAACTTTCTGTACCTTATGGTTGAAGTTAAATTTCACGCCCTCTTTTTTCAGGACTTTCATCAATTCTTTTCCCAGGGTTCGATCCATCGTAGGAATGATACTATCCGTAAATTCCACCACGGTCACTTCCGAACCTAACCTCGCATAGACTGATCCCAATTCGAGGCCAATTACACCACCGCCAACAACAACCATTTTCTTAGGTACTTCCTGGAGCTCCAAGGCCTCAGTGCTGGTGATAATTCGATCTTTATCCGGCTCCATTCCGGGAAAGAAGTTGGGCTTCGAGCCAGTAGCGATAACGATTCGCTTCGCTTTTATTTCTTTATCACCCTCTTCCGAAGAAATCTTTACCGTCTCTTTATCGACAAAAGAACCCATCCCGTGCAAAACGGTGATGTCGTTCTTCTTCATCAAGAAGTCTATACCTTTTGTGGTTTGATCTACCACCTCAGCCTTACGCTTAATCATTTGGGGCAGGTTGACTTTCAAGTCTTTCAAGTCGATACCGTGCTCAGTAAATTCATGGGCTGCTTTAAAGTAGTGCTCTGATGAGTCCAAGAGAGCCTTGGAAGGAATACAGCCTACATTGAGGCACGTCCCGCCAAGGGTAGAATATTTTTCAATTATTGCTGTCTTCATGCCCAATTGAGCACATCGAATGGCACAAACGTAACCTCCGGGGCCGGAGCCAATTATTACCACATCGTATTGATCCATGGATGGTGTTTTTTTCGTTTGGCAAAAGTAGGAAAGTTTGGCGTGGTGACAGGCCAATTCGGATGGTTTCGAGCGAATAGCTCATCGACAAGAATTATAAGTCTATCTGAAAAGAACCATCTTCCCGAATCCCTGCTCGAAATACTGCGATGCGCCACCGTCTCGAAGCATAATGTCTTCGCCGTTTATTTTGGCAATGACGCGGTAGAGATAAACACCATTAGCCAAGCGATCTCCATATTCATCCCGGGCATCCCAGCGATAAATCGATCGGTTTCGTCCTACGCGAATTGGACCAAACTCGTCTTGCATAATCTCTCTCACTACCCTTCCGGAAATGGTCATAATCTGAATCTTGAACTCGTCGGGGATTTGATCTCCGGTAAGGGTAAAGATGAACTGAGTACTGGTAGAAAACGGGTTAGGATAGTTGAGCACTTCGGTAATCGTCGACTCTTTGACTACTTCAAACTGGATTTCGAAATCGGTGTTTCCTGACGAATTTCCTGACTTATCACTTGCTTGAACAAGCAGTTTGTGCTCACCGTTCTTGGTCAGATTAGGTCGGTAAAAAATCTTCGCTCTATTTTGCTCGTTTTCAGCGGGAATGAATTGCATCACCTCCTCGCCAATGCTATTGGTAAAAAACACCCTCTCCAAATTTCCGTCTGGCTCAGCAATAAAAACCTTGAACAAAGAAGTATCTGCAGGCTCATCCATTATGAGGAAAGGGTTCTCATCCTTGAGCGCAATCAGCACCTCAGGATTGGGAGACACTACTTCTCCGTTGATGATATGAATCCCGTCAAAGGTGACATCGAGAATAGGGTTTTCCTCATCGCCTGTTACCACGAAAGGTATTCGGAGAATATTGTTGAAACGGGTCTGCTCGGGCTGATGGGTCAAACCTGTCTGAGGATTCAGTGGATTGACCTCTACCCAAAGGGTATTTTCTCCTCTCAGAAAACGAGTATCAAAAAATACAGTGTCGATCAAAACTTCGCCGACCAAAAGTGAATCTTGAATGGAATAAGGAATCTCGATTTCGTTGCGCTCCGAATCTTCGATCCAATACCTTACCAAAAGACTGTCCGAGTCGATCATGGAAATATTCTCGATGGCTACGGTCAAAAATCCATCTGCACCCTGAGCCACCTCATTGCCTGAAAAGGCAAAAAACCGATTGGGGTTTACCGCCAATTCAGTCACCTCATCGTAGAGGACGTGCCATCGATCTACCTGGCGAGGTGTTTGATTTTCTTCATCTTCTGAGAAGATTTGAAATTCGAGATAAGGATATTCTTGAGGCGAAATCAAAGCTCCGATATTACTGATGGAGTTTGAGATTTCGTCGTAGGGCGTATCTAGAATTTCCTCCTTCACGCCGTTTGGCTTTACGCCAATGATTGATATCCTCGAAGTATCTCCGAGAGCGGATTCCAAACTAGATGTTTGCCAACTTAAAGTACCCCAGCTACCTGCAGGCCCAATGCGTGGTGACGCCATCAAACCTGAATTTCCCGAAGCGGGAACATCCACCATATTATTGAGCACATCGTTGATGCTATCACCATATAGCTCAAAGGAAAAATCGGGATCTCCCTTTCTGGCAATGAGGGAATACGGTACACTATCTTGAGCCATTTCTGAACCGATTATACCGGCTCCTAAAGAAGAAAAGGCATCGTAGATATCAGGAGTTTGATCCCAATCATCGTAACTGACGTATCGGGCCGAATACAGCACTACTATGTGTCCATCTGGAATCACATCAGAAAGCAGCAGATCGGCCAGAGATTGCATCTGTGTCGGGTTATTTTGCCTGAAGATGAAATAGTATTCTATGCGCGATCTGCAAGGAGGATTTCTCGCACCATTGTTGTCATTTCCAAAAAAATTGTCTGGATTGGCTCCACCGAAATCCGTTCCCCATGCATCAAAGGTTAATGGATCAAATACAACCAAATGCACCGAAGGAGTCCCAAGGCAAAGCCCGTACTCCACCACGCTGGTATTCAACAACACTTCATTCTCGAAAGAGGTAGAGTTTCCAAAGACGTTGTTTGTTATTCGTGCCGAACCTGAGGAGTAATCAATTTGGCGTTCAGCCCTATTAAATTCTTTTTGGGAAAGGCTATTGTTTTCAAATTGGAAAATATGTGCCTGCCCCCAACCACGTCTGTCAGGGATATACTGAAAAGTGCTTTCTCTCCAAACTATTTCATCCTCATCCAGTTTAGCACAGCGCCAGTAGACTACCAGACTATCAGAGTAATTGAGCGAAGGCTCCCATTCCAAAACACCACCCGCTTGTGTGATTTCAGTAAACAGTAATCCGGGACTATCAAAAGTATCCGTAGTATCTACTTCGATTCGGTATGTTGTGGCTTCCGCCAAAGGGTCACCGGTTGAGGCGCGAAGCTCAACCGGATTTTCATCAACTACTGCAAAACGATAAGGATAAACAGGCACCACCCCGCCATTTGAAATGAAGAGCTGGCGATCAAAAACTTGATTGTTGACTGATTCGAAACCTTCGAGCTCTTCTACCTCGTTATTGGGCAAGTCCACCAATACATTGAATCGGTGCAAGCCAAGGCCTGATTGCACATCGACCGGTAAATTGATTTTCACCGTGTCTTTGAAAAGAAGTCCTTCCACGGTTCTCACATAAACTGAATCGCCAACTCCTTCGGGTGTTTCATGTTCCAAGGTGACGGAAAAAGGCTGGTAAGTTCCTCGACCAATATTGGTTACAACCATATTTACAGTAAAGCTGTCCGTCTCGGCGGTAATCTCAGAAGGCGTAAAAAAGACATCTTGTGCACTGATGCTCAAATCGGGCTTAGGCCAGGAATTGACCACCACAGCAGGATCTCCCTGAAGGGACATTCCCAAAGTGGTATTGATCACAAAGAGGTTATTGGGATCGTTTTGGCTTTGGATTTCTTGAACCGTTTTGCGGATATGATCACCCACCGATCCTCCATAATTTTCGACGGAGAGATAGCGATAGAACCTACGGCTGTAATCGTTCAACGAAGCCTCAAAACCCAACTCAGTTGATGCCAGAAAGCCGATTACTCCTTTCTCTTGAAGAATAGTATACTCCTCGGCCGTGCTTCCCGAGTTGAAGCCGTGATAATCTCCCGTATAGCATCCATTTCCAAGTAGGAACGGGTACTTCCCGTTCCATTCGTAATTATTGGGATTGTCGATGGTTTGATCAAATCCATCGGAGCTAGCGTGCCCGAAAAAAGTCATCATTGAGCAACCACCGTTGATTAGGCTTTCTACTTCTTCGGAGAGGTTGATTTCAATGGGAATCGACGATGTCTTTAAAAAAGTGTGCACATCGGCTCCAAAAGCCGAGTCCTCTATGGTTTCCTCGTAATCAAAGAGATAAGAAGCGAACCTATTCTGCTCCTGACTGTCGCGACCACCGCCGAAGTGAAGCACATTTTTCATCCAAGCAGCTTGAGGCTGAAATTCGAAAGTTTGAAGCTTGTTTAAATACCACTGCAATTCTTCTTGATTCGTAGCGCTTACCCTTCCCGTTCTGATGGCAGGCTCAAGAATAGTCGAACCCAAACCTGCGGTAATCAAATTGTCAGATGAGGGATACCCTAACGTTGGAACCAAGTTTCTAGCATAATGCGCTGAATCTTTTCGAGAACCTGCTGAAAAAGCTTCCGGCACACCCCGAACGCTTTTTCCCAAAAGCAGTAAATACTGCGGAGGTGTGGGCCAACTGCTTAGTAAGAAATTGGAGAAATTTCTCAGGGCCATACCGCTTTTCTCAACTCCTCCGCCAAATTGGTCGTAGAGCTCATCTACTTCTGCCAAAACCGTGTTGAATCTTTGTTGGCGGTAATTGGCGTAGCTCTGAGCTGTTTCTAAAAGAGACCGATGCGTCACAATCAGAAAGGCCGAGTCGACTTCGGCTAAACCGTAATTGGTAAAAAAGCCATTGTTAGCCACAGCGGTAAGCGGGCCAATTGATTTCACTGACTCATCCGTTACCAAAAAACAATCATAAGTATCATCTCCAAAGCTGTTTTCGAGGAGGGTTCGAACTAGATTTCCTTCTTGAATGAACCCTGATCTTTGTGCCTCTTCTCCTTCTGCGTAAACTCTGGGAGCAGTTCCGCTCACATTTTGCAAATCATAGCGGGTTTTGCTCTGAGCAGTATTGAGTCTGTAGACAAATTCAAAAGAGTTTGCACCAGACAAGTCTGTGACATGGGGGAAATTCAACTCTACAGAAGCCAGAGCCTGATAATCACTGGCTACTCCCAGCGAATTAGAAACTTCATGCCGAACTGAAGTCGACTGACCGCCAAGCGAACCATTTGGAATCTCAAAATCAAAGCGATTCACTTCGTAGCCTTGAAATTGAAAATTGACCGCCAAGGCGTTTTCGGTGCCATACCTGATTTGCAGGAAGTGGTTGTTCCCATT